>RDXT01000249.1 GCA_004292985.1 Bacteroidota bacterium | reverse complement strand
TATCCGCCCGACAGCCTGGTGATGAAGCGCCGCAGCCCTCCCGGTGGTGCCCCTCCCCAGCGCTAAGCAGCAGACGATTAATAGTAGTAGTGTAGTTGAAAAACTAAGTGAAGCCGGAACACAGGTTCCGGCTTTTTTTGTTACACCGGACTTCGGCTCTTTGCGCGTGGGCCTGCGAAACTCAGCCCATTTCTCCCCCATTCCCCTGCCAGGTCTCTCCCTTCAGCACCTCCGACAGCTCCTCCAAAAACCTTTCGCGGGGCACCAATACCGCACCCAGACTCTCCAGATGCTCCGTATATACCTGACAATCAATGAGTTGAAAACCGCGCTCCTGCAAGTTCCGGACAAGGGTAATAAATCCCGCCTTGGAAGCATTGCTCACGTGGGCAAACATAGACTCCCCAAAAAAAGCCTTTCCCAGGGACACACCATAGAGGCCGCCCACCAGCTTTTCATTCTCCCAGACCTCCACCGAATGCGCAAAGCCCCTCTCATGAAGGGTGCAATAGGCTTCGAGCATGTCATGCGTAATCCAGGTGCCCCTTTGCCCGGGCCTGCGTGTTTTTCCGCAATGGCCGATCACCTCCCGGAACTTCTGGTCGAACGTAATGCGAAAGGTCTCCCGCTTCAGCACCTGCTTCATGCTTTTGGACACATACAGTTGCTCCGGATACAGCACAAAACGCGGATCGGGCGACCACCAGAGAATGGGCTCGTTGCGGGAATACCAGGGAAAAATGCCGTTTTGATAGGCCAGGAGAAGCCTTTCGGGGCGCAGATCGCCGCCTACAGCCAGCATGCCATCGGGTTCGGCCCAGGCAGGATCAGGAAAAATCAATTCATCTGAAAGGGAGAAGAGGGGCATACGCCTCAGGCGTTGGCGGTCTCTTCGAGGGTGGCGCCAATGCCACGATCTACCAGCGCTTCACGCATGGGGGTCAGCTTTTTGGCTGTGCCTTGTTTCACAGCGTACTTGCCTTTGTAGTGAATAATCCACGCGCACTGTTCCGCCTGGTCGTGCGTGTGGTCGCATACGGCCACGAGAGATTCGATGACCCACTCGAAGGTATTCACATTGTCATTCCAGACAACGAGGGTAACCGGATCGTCTGTTCCGGTCATTTCAAGGATTTCGATCGCTTCTTTTACGAGTACACCTTCCTGCACCATAGGGGCTTGCTATTTTGGGGCTGTTGTGTAGGCAAAGATACATAATTAATCTTTTTGATGCATATTTACCCGCACATTTTCGTTAAAATCCCATGTACTTCCGACTCCTTTCACTCTGTTTTCTGCTGGCTGCGGGACTTCCGGCACATGGCTGGGGATTTTGGGCGCACCAGCGGATCAATCGTCTGGCGATCTTCACGCTGCCCCCGGAAATGATTGTGCTGTACAAGGCAAATATCGAATACATCACCAACCACGCTGTGGACCCCGACATGCGCCGCTATGCCGTGGACGACGAAGCCGGGAGGCATTTTATGGACCTCGACCGCTACGGCAGCTTTCCCTTCGACTCCCTGCCCCGCCGCTGGAAAGACGCCGTCGCCCGATACAGCGAAGACAGCCTACGCACCCACGGCATGGTGCCCTACCAGCTTCCGATGGCCGTGTATCAACTGAAAGAAGCCTTCGAGCGAAAGGATTTACAGGCCATTATGGATATTTCTGCCGATATGGGGCACTATGTGGGCGATGCGCACGTGCCTTTGCATACCACCTCCAATTACAATGGCCAGTTTACCGGGCAAAAAGGCATTCACGGCTTCTGGGAGTCGCGCATACCGGAGTTATTTGGCGAAAAGTGGAATTTTTTTGTGGGCAGATGCTATTATATCAATGACATCTACGCCGAAAGCTGGCAGGCGGTGCTCGAAAGCCATCTTCAGGTGGACTCTGTGCTGGGCATCGAGAAACAATTGAGCAAAGATTTCCCTGCCGACCGTAAATATGGCTATGAAAGCCGCAACCAGGTGGTGATGCGCGTGTATTCGCGGGAATATACGGAGGCATACAACAAAGCTCTCGACGGCATGGTGGAGCGGCGCATGCGGGCTTCGATCCGCAGAATCGGCTCCTATTGGTACACCGCCTGGAAAATGGCAGGCTCACCCGACCTCAGCGAACTGGCCAAACAGCAGCTCAGCGACCGTCCGCAGCGGATGGAGGTCAAACTCAAGATTTTTGACCGGGAATCGCAAGACATTGGCGCGATGATGCTGCGGCCCGGGGCAGATATGTGCTGCGGGAACCATTCGGGAGCTGCCTTAGCGATGGGCTGGCAGACGATGGACTGCGCACGCCAAAGCAGCAGCGACCTCAGCGAAAACGCCGCTCCCGGCTTTTGGAAATCCCTTCAAAATCAGCTGCTTAGCTGGTGGAACTCCGTTTGGCACTGAGCATTTCCGGGTCTTCATTCAGCCAGAATACATAGGCAAGCACACAATGGCAGGCAATCGCTCCAAACGTATGCCACAGAAAATGCGTACCCATCGGCAGCCATGCCTGCGGATCGGCCCAGCGAAACAACAAAGCCAGCAGAAAAGCGCCTAAGGCATAGCCCACCCAGCGCCCGTGCCGGAAATGTGTCTTCAGCAGCAGCCAGCCGATCGGCAACAGAATAAATGCGCCCATAATCGCATAATTAACCGTAATCGCCACCGATGCCGGAAGCCCTCCCCTTTCTGCAAACTGAAACATCAGCCCTGAGAGCGTAAGTCCTGAGGCAATCATCAGCAGAGCCAGCCACCATTTACCCGTTACCCACACAAAAAAATAGACGCTGGCACACAGGCACAAAATCACAATCGGCAGGAAATCCATTAGCAAAAACACCCGCGAGAGCCGGAAGGCATGGTAAATGGTGCCCCCTACCCCACCAACCGCCAGCACAGGCAGCGCCGCCGTCATAAAGCCATGCTTCCGCCACTGCCCCCGGATCTGCGAGAGCCAATACACCACAATCAGCAGAAAAAAAGCCGCCGAAAGGCCGTTCCAGGGCTCTACAATAAAGCGACTGGTATCGGTCTCGGTATAAATGGGGCCACCGTCGGGAAGGCGAAGCGGAACCTGGAGGAGGAAGAGAGACATCAGATGTTAGATATTAGATGTTAGACTGGAGATCTGTCTTGTGTCTTGCCTCTTGTGTCTTCTGTCTTGCGTCTCACCTCCATTCTGCCCGCAGGCGATTCATCATCCGCATGATGCGCAGCGACTCCGAAGGAGGCATGATCGGGTTGACGGATAAACCCTCGCGAATATTGTCCATGGCAGCGGCGGCCTGGTACTGAAGTCCGGTGGACTCGAAGGGTATATCGAGGGTCAGCGGCTCCTGTCCGGGTTTTTCGAGGATCAGTTGGGTGCCGCGCCAGAACAAAGGGACACGAAGGCTGCCTTCTGTGCCGCAAACGATGGCCTCTTTGGGACCGTCCACATGAAAACTGCTGCTCATGACCGCCATTTGCCC
>RDXT01000248.1 GCA_004292985.1 Bacteroidota bacterium | reverse complement strand
CTCCGTATCGCGGGTGTTGCAGGTCATGCGGATATAGCGCCGGGCCTCCTCTTCGGAGACAATCGCATCCAGTTCGCTGCGCTGCAACAGCCACTGCTCCAGAGCTCCGATGTCCGCGATCTCTTGCCTGTAGAGAGACTCAAATAGATGCTCGAGGCCTTCCCAGTTCTGTACGGTAAAGTCAGCGGGGACGAATTTCCTTTGAGCGCGGGCGTCTGTAATTTGTAGTAACTGTTGCATGAATGAAAAACTCAGATCACAAAACTATAAAAATCTGACAGCTTAGGGCTTAAAAAAAAAGACCTGACAGGTTTTCACCTGCCAGGCTTGTGAGCTAAACGTGCTTTTCCCTAACACATTACAATGATAGTACATCCTTACCCCGGAAGTAAAGGAAAAAAGACCCGGAAAGTAACATGGAAAAGCAGGTCCAGACTCCTTGTCCTGCATGGGCTTGTGAATCTTTTGATATATTACCTGTTTGTAAACCGAATTACAACACATTGATGATGAACTATTTACACAGAAGCAGATGATATGCAGGTCTGGAAACGAGGTGGGAACTTTTGCGAATGAAGGTAAATTATGCTATCATCACAGCGGATAGACTCAAGCTATATTTGTGGACACAATACGAAAACTCTATCACTCTTTTTCCAAATCAGAGGTTCGCTATCTCAGAGATTACCTAAATGCCTTCCATCACAAAGGAGATAACAAGTCCCTTGAGCTGATTGCGGCGCTGGAAAAATATCCTGACATCAGCAACCGGGAAATGGCTACCCTGTTGTATGGCGACCCGCAGTCCAAGGCATTTATCATGCTGAAGTCACGGCTGGTAGAAAAAATGCTTGAGACGCTGAGCCTGAGCGCCAACCTTCAGAATAATCCTCTTTTCCGCGACGATCCGGCTTCTTCGGAGGCGATCCGTTTGCACAAGGAGATCATCAATGCCACAGTGCTGCGGCGCAGGGGCCTCAATGATCTCGCGATCGAAATTCTCACAGACGCTGCCGAGCAGGCCCGCAAACAGGGCATGCCGGAACTGCGCCTCACGGCCCTGGTGCACCTGCGCAACATGTCGAAGTCGGCAGAGGAAGTTACCGGACCGCTGCGCGCGGCTATCCATGAGGCCCGCGATGCCTATCTGAGTGACCTGGAAGGGATCGAACTCTACGACGAGTACCATGTGATGATGATCGGCCACCACCACACGCTGACGGATGAACGGGTGAGGGAGTTTGAAGCCCGTTTACCCGAACTGAGAGCGCGGCTGGAGACCCATTACAGCCCGCGGGCACATTACTATTCGCTGGTTTGCCAGCAGTATATCAATGACCACTTTGAGCGGCTCGATGCTTCGCGGCAGACCTTCGAAGAACTGCTGAACCTGCTGAACCGCGAGCCGGGACTGGGGCAGCGCAACCGCATGGGTACCCCCTGGTTTCAGCTTGCGCAGATCGAAATTAAACTCCGCCACTTCGGCAAGGGCCTCGAAGCCCTCGAACAGTGCCTCGAATATTTTGCCCCAAAAAAAAGCAACGCCGTTTCTGCCTCTATATATAAGGCCTTTGCCCAGATCTACCTCGGCGATGCCGAAGGTGCTGTCCTTACCCTCGGAAATCTCAAATGGTTTACCCAGGACTTCCCCAAAGACCCTAAATCGGGCATTATCAGCTACCTCTACACCTGTACATATTTTCTTACGCAGAAATATAAAGAGGCATGGGAACTACTCTCCGAGTCTGAGGACCTGATGCAGGACAAACAAGGCTGGAACGGCGGCATCCGGGCATTTGAAATTATGCTCCTGATCGAAAGGGGGCATACAGATATGGCCTCTGCCAAGATCGAGTCCATGCGCAAGCACATCGGAAAATACACGGTAGAAAAACGCATTCACCTGATACACAGGTTTTTCCAGCAGCTTGAAAAAAACTCCTACGACTTTTCGCAGCCCAGCCACGAGATGCAGGAGGCCATGAAAAACATTCACCTCACCGATTGGGAGCCATTAAGCTACGAAGTGAGCCGCTTTGATACATGGGTACGGGCAAAAAGTTCCGGCAAAGGGATTTATGAATTACTTTTGCAGGAACTCTTCGAAGAAGCCGAGAGCCATTCGACGAGTTTTTCACCTTAACCCCCCGAGTTATGCATACCCCCAGCGCTTACACCCCCCGGCATAAGGTGCGCATCGTTACGGCCGCTTCGCTTTTCGACGGTCACGATGCCGCGATCAACATTATGCGCCGCATTCTTCAGTCCAGTGGCGCGGAGGTCATTCACCTGGGCCACAACCGCCCGGCGCAGGAGATTGTGAACACGGCTATTCAGGAAGATGCGCAGGCTATCGCTATCACTTCCTATCAGGGCGGCCACATCGAATTTTTCAAATATATCTACGACCTGCTCCAGGAAAACCAGTGCGGGCATATCAAGCTGTTTGGCGGGGGCGGGGGCACCATTTTGCCCCAGGAGATCGAGGAACTGCACGCCTATGGCATCGCGCGGATCTACTCGCCCGACGATGGCCGCCGCATGGGTCTCCAGGGCATGATCAATGATCTGCTGGAGCAGGCCGACTTCCCGACAGGCAACCTGCATGTGGACAAATGGAAAACAGCCATCGGCGAGGCTTACGGAAATGACTCCGTGATCCATGCCAATGGCCCCGCTATCCTCACCCGTGTGCGGCAAAACATCAGCCCCAGGGCCATCGCACGCCTGATTTCGGCAGTTGAAAACGAGCCTGACCTGGTGGCGCCGATTATGGAAGAGGTACACCACCGCATGAAGCATCTGACCCATCCGCCTGTGCTGGGGGTAACCGGTACCGGTGGCGCGGGCAAATCTTCGCTTGTAGATGAACTGGTGCGGCGTTTTCTGATAGATTTTCCCGAAAAACACATCGCCATCATCTCCGTGGACCCTTCCAAACGGCGGACCGGCGGCGCATTGCTGGGAGACCGCATCCGGATGAATGCCGTCAACCACCCGCGCGTGTACATGCGCTCCCTCGCTACGCGGCAGTCCAATCTGGCCCTTTCGCGCCACATTCCAGAGGTGGTCAATATTCTGAAAACGGCTCAGTTTGACCTCATTATCCTCGAAACTTCCGGCATCGGCCAGTCAGATACGGAGATTGTGGACCACTCCGACGTGTCGCTCTATGTGATGACGCCGGAGTTTGGCGCGGCCACCCAACTGGAGAAGATCGACATGCTGGACTATGCAGATGTCATCGCGATTAATAAATTTGACAAACGCGGTTCACTCGATGCCCTGCGCGATGTGCGCAAGCAGTTTAAGCGCAACCACCAGCTCTGGGACCTCGAAGACGACCAGTTGCCTGTATTTGGCACCATCGCCTCGCAGTTTAACGATCCGGGCATGAACCGCCTGTACCGCGCTGTAATGAATGCCATTGCCGCCCGCAAAAACGCCGATCTGCGCAGTACGTTTATGGCAGGC
>RDXT01000247.1 GCA_004292985.1 Bacteroidota bacterium | reverse complement strand
CCGTGAAAAAACAGGCGCATCCGCCAGTGGCCCCAGCCTCTCTTGTGAGAGAGCGGCGCGAGGCAGAGGTTGGCAATGAGGCCCAGCAGGCCGGGCAGATTGACGGGCCAGGACATGGGCAGCAGCCAGTTGGTCCAGCCGAGCAGGGTATGGTAGGCGCTGTGGCGCGAGATGTGCAGGAAAGACGAAAGCAGCACGATCACCGCTGCGATGCTGCCAAGGGACCAGCTCCCGGTGAGCAGATGCAGCAACATCATGTTCCAGGCTGCATTCAGCCCGATGTAAGCGCCTTTTACAAACTCTCCGGCAGCTGTGTAGCGCCAGCGGCTGGCCAGCAGGTAGAGCAGACTAAAGTGCAGGATCACTCCGCTTGCCAGCAAGGCAAACTGCCAGTCCTGGGCTGCATGGAGCAGCGGGGCATATAAGAGCGAAACCAGAAACGAACATAAAGCGCCTGCCGGCGAAGCAGTGATACGTGTACGGCTTTTCATGAAAATAAAAAAAACGGATGGGACAGCAAAAGAATCGCGCGGCAGTAGTAGTAGCGGGAAATATAAGAAACTTCTCAGTGAGATGCGAGCCAGGTCGTATGAGCGAGGTACCAGTCCACGGTTTTGGCGATGCCTTCTTCGAAGGTCAGCGAGGGTTTCCAGCCCAGGTCGGCTTCGAGGCGGGAAGGGTCTATGGCATAGCGCAGGTCGTGGCCAGGTCTGTCGGTAACATAGGAAATCAGTTGGGCGGAGGTGCCAGGCGTGCGGCCCAGCCTTTCATCCATGAGCTTACATAACAAGTGGATCAGGTCAATGTTTTTCCACTCGTTGCGCCCGCCGATGTTATAGGTGCGGCCCGGAGCGGAGCGGTGAAAGATCACATCTATCGCTTCACAGTGGTCTTTTACCCAAAGCCAGTCGCGCACATTTTCGCCCTTGCCATATACAGGTAAAGGCTTGTTATTCAATATATTAGCGATAAACAACGGAATCAGTTTCTCCGGGTATTGCTGCGGTCCGTAGTTGTTGGAGCAGTTGGAGATGACAAAAGGCAGGTCATAGGTATTGCCATAGGCCCGCACGAAGTGGTCCGAAGCTGCCTTGGAGGCAGAGTAGGGGCTTTGCGGATCGTAGGGAGTCGTTTCGGTGAAAAATTCGCCCTCGTGCAGGGAGCCATAAACCTCGTCGGTCGAAACATGGTAAAAAAGCACATCGCTGCGCCCTTTCCAGGCTTGCTTTGCGGCATTGAGCAGGACTACCGTGCCGAGTACATTGGTGGTCACAAACTCCAGGGGCTGGCTGATGCTGCGGTCCACGTGGCTTTCGGCGGCGAGGTGGATCACGGCGTCGGGTTTTTCGGCTTCGAAAAGCTGTCCGATTAGTTCTACATCGCAGATGTCGCCCTGTACAAAGCGGTAGTTGTCGCGGCCCACGAGGTCGCTGAGATTGGCCAGATTGCCTGCATAGGTGAGTTTGTCCAGATTAATGATCTGATATTCAGCATATTTCTCGACAAAGTGACGAACCAGATGAGAGCCAATGAAGCCCGCGCCGCCAGTGATCAGAATACGTTTCCCCATATTGGATATTTACTTTCCAAAAGTAATCACTGACTGCGTACGCTCACAGTGAAAAGAATCAATTGTATAACAAGAACGGCTAAGAGGCAGAAATGGTGTGGGAAAGAAAAGCCAGAGAAGAAAAACGCGGTAAAATTTGCCTTCTTCATCCGCACAGGTAACTTTGTCTCTGGGAAGCGCCTGCATATTTTGTTTCCCAACCTTTATTTTTGAATGTTATGGCCCACCAATATCAGGTAATTGTCATCGGTTCAGGCCCCGGAGGCTACGTAGCTGCGATCCGCTGTGCCCAGCTCGGCATGAAAGTCGCGATCATCGAAAAAAATCCTACCCTCGGCGGCACCTGCCTCAATGTAGGATGTATTCCCTCCAAAGCCCTGCTCGACTCCACGGAGCATTATTTTGCTGCTTCTCATCACTTTGCCGAGCATGGCATTAAGGTAGAAGGCCTCGGTCTGGACCTGCCCCAGATGATCCGCCGCAAGGGCGATGTGGTCAGCCAGACGGTCGCCGGAGTGGCCTTCCTGATGAAAAAGAATAAAATCACCGTTTACGAAGGTCTCGGCTCCTTTGTAGATAAGAATACCGTGCGCGTGTCCAAAAAAGACGGCAGCAGCGAGGATATTACGGGCGAAAAAGTCATTATCGCTACCGGATCTGAAGTTTCGACCCTGCCGGGCATCGAAATTGACGGCAAATATGTGATTTCCTCGACCGAAGCCCTCGAACTGACCGAACTGCCCAAAGAGATGATCGTGATCGGCGGCGGCGTAATCGCTACGGAAATGGCCTCTATTTTCGGGCGCATGGGCACCAAAATCACCATTGTCGAGTACATGGACCGCCTCATTCCGGGCATGGACGCAGGTTTGGGCAAGGAATTGTATAAAATCCTCTCCAAAGAGCTGGACCTCAAGGCCCACTTCAAACACAAGGTCACCGGGGCGCAGGTGCAGGAGGGCAAAGTGGTGCTCACAGCCGAAAATGAAAAGGGCGAAACCGTTACCTTCACAGGCGACATCTGCCTAATGGCGGTAGGCCGCAGACCGCATACCGAAGGTCTTAACCTGGCTGCCCTCGGCATCGAAACCGACCGGGGCCGCATTCCGGTGAATGATCACCTGGAAACCTCCGTAGCGGGCGTATATGCCCTCGGTGATGTCGTTCGCGGAGCAATGCTGGCCCACAAAGCCTCCGAAGAAGGTACCTTTGTCGCCGAAGTGATCGCCGGGCAGCATCCCCACATCAACTACCGATCCATCCCCAATGTGGTCTATACCTGGCCCGAAGTGGCAGCTACCGGATACACCGAGGAGGAACTGAAAAAAGAAGGCATCCCTTACAAAGTGGGTAACTTCCCCTTCCGCGCCTCCGGACGCGCCCGCGCGAGCATGGACACTTCCGGCTTCGTAAAAGTGCTCTCCCACAAAGACACCGACGAACTGCTGGGCATGCACATCATTGGCCCCCGCGCTGCCGACATGATCATGGAAGGTGTGATGGGCCTTGAATTCCGCGCTTCTGCCGAGGACATTGCCATTTTCTCCCATCCGCACCCCACCTTCTCCGAGTCTGTGAAAGAAGCTGCCCTTGGCGCTACGGGAAACCGGATGCTGCACCTCTGAAGCGGATTTTAATCAGATTTTAATGTTTTCATTCGCGTATCTGCCTTAGATTGAGTGAATGAAAGTATTGTTGATCGAAGACGAAGCAAACATCGCATCCTTTATTGCAGGAGGTCTTGAAGAGCGGGGCTATGAGGTTCAGATTGCCTCTGACGGAGAGTCCGGGCTTGCCAACCTGACGGCGGCGTCCTTCGATATGGTGATTCTCGACATTGTGCTGCCCCGCATGAGCGGCTGGGAAGTGTGCCAGCACATCCGGCAGAAGTATGCCATGAACCTTCCGGT
>RDXT01000246.1 GCA_004292985.1 Bacteroidota bacterium | reverse complement strand
GCCATCCGCCTCAATGCCCAGAACCAGGTGGAGCGCAGCGAAGGCATCCGCTATACCATCAAGGACGGCATTGTATATGACGCGCAAAAGCTCCTCAGCGACGTGGAGAAGATGGTCGAAGCCGCCCGCAAAAAAGAAGGCTTCGAACTGAAGCAGCCGGGGGAGTAAGGTCAGGGCCGTACAAAAGCGCCTTTCAGCAGACCCGACAGCCCCAGCCACACCAAACGGTAGATAACTTTGGCATCGGTGCCGACCAGGTATTTCAGGCGGGTGCGGCGGGCACGAAGGATGTGCAGCAGGGTTTTTCCTACCTTTTCGGGAGGTGAAGCCATTTTCTCAAACTGAACCGCAGTCTCCCACATCTGGCTGATATTGCGTGTATAATAGGCCTCATTTCTGCCAGAAATCGCGGCTTTGGCACCTTCTGAGCTTTCAGCGGATTTGGCAAAAAAAGGCGTTTTGATCCCGCCGGGCATCACACAACAGACATCAATGCCGAGGGGTTCCAGCTCGAAGCGAAGAGACTGGCTCAGGCCCAGCACGGCAAATTTGGAAGTATGGTAGCTGAACTCCCAGGGAATCCCGATGGCGCTGCCGATGGAGCCGATGTTGAGCAGTTTCGCTTTTTCACCGCTGGCAATGGCATAATCCTGAAGCAGGGGCAAAAAGGTCTGCGACACCTGGATCAGGCCAAAGACATTCACCTCCATCAGGTTGCGGACCTTGCTGGCATCTGAAAATTCGAAGGGAGCTGCATAATTGATCCCTGCATTGTTAATGACGGCAGCCAGGCCCTCAGCTCCGCAGATGTTTTTGATGTATACGAAACTATCTGTAATCTGCTGAGGCTGAGTTACATCGAGTATAATGGGCATGAGACGCTGAGAGGCTGCGGCCTTCAGTTTTTCGCCATCCGATGCTTTGCGAACACCTGCAAACACGTAAAATCCTTCTTTGTCGAGCAAACGTGCGGTGGCTTCTCCGATTCCGGTTGAGGCGCCTGTGAGCAATACATATTTTTTCATTGTGCGAAGAATTGGTAATTGATCGTCACAAATGTATAAAAAGTAAGTAATCACTCACAAATTTATTTTTGTCAACTTACCCCTGCTGATACCGTGCTTTTAACAATTGTATCACAGGCTCCGGATCGAAGGCGCTCTCTGCCATGAGGGCCTTGCTCAATCCGTCGAGGGTAAGGAACAGAAGCTGGGCTTCGGTTTCCGCTTCGGCGAAACCCAGCTTCTGAAAGCACTGAACCACAGCCAGATAGAGCGGCTGAAGGGACAAAAACGAATTTTGCGCATCTTCTCCCTGTATCTGTTTGAGCGACATCTGAAGCCGCCAGAAGGCTTTTTCCTGGCTGATGATTTTTACAGGGAGGTCTATGACCTGCGCCAGGAGGGTGCGGGGGTTTTGCTCCGCGAGTACCTGCTCCATCAGGGGATAGAGGCGGCTTTTTCCGAGCGAAATCAAGGCCGCGAGAAGGCCCTCTTTATTCTGGAAATGCCTGAATATCAGCCCCTCTGATACGCCTGCCTCTCTTGCGATCTGGCTGGTAGGCGTGCGCTCGTACCCCTGCTCTGAAAAGAGGCGCAGGGCAGTCTGGAGGATATGTTCTTTTTTCTCGGTCAAGGGCTTAGTTGAGCGGTACTGCAACCCGTGTGAGGTCCCAGGAAAGTACCATCTGGGCAGGGGCCGTTCCTTCAAAGGTAATGTCGAACATTTCCACGCTCTGGCTGAGGGCTTCGACAGGTACCTGCACGCTGAGGGCATCAAAGGCTTCTTCGCGGCTGGCGCCATTGCCCCCTACGCCCCAGGGATACATTTTGGTGTTGAAAATGACAGTCCAGCTCTCTTTTTCAGGGATGGTCCAGAGGGTGTATTTGCCTGCGGGCAGGGTTTTGCCGCCTATGTTCAGGTCTTTGGTGCAGGTAAAAGTGGTGGCTTCATTGGCTCCGGTGCGCCATACTTTGCCGTAGGGAACCAGGCTGCCGAAGATTTCTCTTCCTTTTTTGGAGGGGCGGTTGTAGAACACCGTGAGCGTATTGTCTCCGAATTTGTACTCGATGGTGGACTCAGGGCTGTTCTTTTTGGTCTGGGACTTCAGGACCTGGAAGGCTACAAACAGCAGCACAACGAGGCTGGCTAATACGATCAGCGACCATTTCAGAATTTTGTTCATGATAAGGAGGGCTTAAGGGTTGAGGAGGAATGTAAAGATGGGCGAATATACGCCTGAAATGCCCAGCCCTGAAAACAAAAAAAGCCTCTTGCGGAGACTTTTTGGTGGGTCGTACTGGGCTCGAACCAGTGACCTCTGCTCTGTCAAAGCAGCGCTCTGAACCAACTGAGCTAACGACCCTCAATTGTGGGGTACAAATATCAGTGAATTTGGGATAATAAGCAATGGGTAGCGATGATTTTCGGCAATGTTAGGTTATTTCCCAAAATGAAGAGGCTTTTGCGCGAAGAGACAAGCAAATCATTTTATATACCAAAAATATGAATATTCGAATTAAAAATGCTTACTGAATGCGTAAGAATTTTTCAGTTTGTGAAAAGCATTACATATTGAATGTCAAAACATTAAGTACACACTTTTCCTGAATTAGGCCATAAAAAAAGAAAGAACCCTGCGAGATTGCATCTATCAAAACCTGATCTGTTATTCTATCTCCTATGTTCCGAATTACCGTTCTTACCCTTCTCACCCTGAGCTGTTTCTATGGCTCGCTGCGCCTGCCCGCCCAGACCGAACTGGCGATGGAGCGGCTGATTAACCAAACGATCCCCTTTTACGACCTGGGCTTCGACAACCTGTTTAAACTGGCTACCTACACCGAGCTGAAAGGCAGGGCGGGCGAAGACGGGGCTGTTCTCATGCTGGAGTTTGGCAACATGGCCACCCTGACGCTCTACCGCCAGAATATGCTCCTGCGCATAGGGGAGGACCGCGTATTTCACCTCAATAAGTTTGAACACGGCAGCGCGCAGGCCTCCGAAATGGACCGCCAGCTGAGAGAACTGTTTGACAAAATCCCTCTGCTGAACAATGCCAAGGCCTCGCCCGCACACCTCGCCTGCGTGGACAAGGGCCTCGCCAAAAAGAACATCGAGCCTTTTCAGAAACTGTATATCCGCAATATTTTACTCCGGTATGGCAAGTATGATGCTGACAGAGAGATCGTTACGTTTCGCAGTGACTGGCTTTCGGGCAGCAGCAAAAAAGAAGTGGTCCGCTCGGGCCTGCCCCTGGCGATGAACCTCAGCGAAACTGAGCTCCGGGGCTACTTTCTCGAATCAGGCGCTACGGTTTTTGTGAATAATGTGGATCGCAAAGTCACTTTTGCCAGCGGAGAGCAATACGGCAACAACATTTCGGCCTTTAAAGGCTATGCCCAGCAGCTGGTGGTGCGCACCGTGCATTATGTGTCGGCAACGGAGCTGGGGCCGGTGTCCGAGTCGCAGTGGGAGGCGGTACCC
>RDXT01000836.1 GCA_004292985.1 Bacteroidota bacterium | reverse complement strand
CGCTGGGTCGTGATGCGGCTCTGGCCCGGTTTCCTGCGGTCGAGTTCGGACTGGATAAAGTCCAGGTCGAGCCGCAGCCCGGCAGGGCAGCCGTCAATCACTGCCCCTATGCCTTCCCCGTGCGATTCGCCGTAGGTGGTAAGGGTGTAGATCGTCCCGAAGGTATTGGACATAAAAGGCCTCAGCGGATCGTTTTGAGCAGGTTGATTGCCTCTATATTGTTCTGGTTGGCAGCCTTTTGCAGCACCTGAATGGCCGTTTGACGGTCTTTGGCGCCGCCTCTGTCGAGCAGCATTTTGCCGTAGAGGTATTGCCCCGAAGGCCAGTTCTGGTTTGCAGAGCGCTGGGCATATTTGATGGCGCGGGCATCGTCTTTTTTCACGCCCAGACCTGTGCGGTAGAGGTAGGCCAGCAGGTAGGAGCCTTCGCCATCAAGTACCGGAGCGGCGCGCTCCAGGTGCTGGGCTGCGGCTTTGTATTCAAAGCTGGAGCCACTGGCCTTGGCCTGCTCATAGAGTCGTTTGCCGTCGGCCATTTCTGCCTTGAGGGCTTTGGTCTCTGCGGCGGAGAGTTTGGCCGGAGTCGCTGCATCTGAGCTGCCTGTGGCAGGTGCGGCTACCGTGCGGGTGCGTTCTGCGGCGGAAGTATTTGAGGCAGAGGAAGCGGGTGCGCTTGTCTGGGTTTTGGGTTTGGCCGCTTCCTGAGGTGCTACGGAGCGCTCGCGGGCAGCAGGATTGGTCCCTGAGGGGGTGGCAGCAGCTATGTTGCTTCCTCCTTTTTTGGCGGCTTCGGCCATCTCTTTTTCGCAGCCCAGCTGCTGTTTTTGTGCCTGGCTGATCAGCGCGTTGTCACGCGACTTGGCTTCGGCAGATGCGAAGATTTTGAGACCTTCAGCATAGAGCTGCGCGATCTGGTTGCAGTCGCGGTTTTTGGCTTCGTAGAGCTGGTTGGCTCTTCTGATGAGCGCTTCGCCCATTTTTTCGGCAGGAAAAAGCACCTTCAGATTGGAGTCGGCTCCGGTAACATCCTGTGCCTTGCGGAAGGACTCGATCGCCTGCTCATAATTGCCCAGGCGGAGAAATTCGCCTGCATTTTCGATCAGGGTCTCCGGCGAGTTGTCTATCTGCTCGCTCAGCAGGGACATCGCTTCTCCGCGTTTTCCCGATGCTCTGGACTTGTCTTCGGCTGTAGCGCCCTGGGCTGCCACAGCGCTGTCGTACCAGACGATGGCTTCCTGGAAGTTTTTGCTTTTCAGGCTTTCTTCTGCCCGGGCCATAAAGCGGTCGTAGTCGGTCTTGCGGGTAGCCCACCAGGCCAGCGCGACAAGGCTCACCAGCAGCAGGCCTAGCATGGCGAAAATTCCCTGCTTAATCAGTTTTCCGGCCCGCTCTTCGTTGATCACAGGCTCTTCGACGGGCGGCAGGGCGGCAGGTGCTTCCTGCTCATTTTCGACCTTATCTATCAAAACCAGGTAGCAGGAGTAATTGTCCTGGGTAAAGTTCTGGCTCAGTGCGCGGATTTCTTCGAGGCTAAGGTCCATGGCGGATGACTGGGCCGTTTTGAGCACGGTAGTGAGGCTGCGGTCATCCACATGCTCGCTTACTCCGTCGCTGGAGATGAAGAGGCAGTCGCCACGTCCGGTTTCTTCATAGGAAATATGGCGCACATTCAGTCTCTGGGGCACTTCGCTGCCCGTGATGCGGGCGCCGGTGGCTTTTGCATCGCGCGACTCCTCAGGGAGCAGGAGCAGCTCTTTGTCCGCATCATAAAAATAGGCGCGGCAGGTGCCGATCCATGCGAGGGTGATGTGGGTATTGCCCAGATAAGCGAGGGCCATAGACAGGGCCATGCTCCGCGATTCCGGGTGCTCTTCCTTATAAGAGAGGAGTGTCATCTCTACCCGGGCGATGGCGAGGTCGAGATACTCCTGATCCATCATATCGCCCGGAGGGGTCGTTACCAGATATTTGGCGAGACTCAGGGCTGCCATTTTAGCTGCCTCATCCCCTGAGCGGGGGCCGCCTTCTCCGTCACACACGACAAAAAGACGATCTTCAGCAGTTGCATTATTGAGCAGAGGATAGATAAAATCCTCATTGATGTCACGGCTGCCGGCTTCATGCAAGGCTACAGGCTGTGCGATCTGGATCTTCATGTATAGTTCTTCTGGGGTTTAGCAAAGATATTTTCCGAACATACGATATTATTTTCGGAAAAACGATGATTCGAGCGGGCTAATTTAGGTTCTCCCGGTGAAAATTCAACTTTTTGCAGCGGATAATCCTCTATATATACCAAAAAAGCCTCCTGGGGGGGAGGCTTTTGTTCATTGTGGGGTAATTGTAACCGCAATCCTAAGGTAAATCGGCCAGCGATTTGATCCGGTTGCGGAAATACGTGAGCGTACTGCCTTGAGCAAGGGAATTTCGCAGATTGGGAAACTCTGAGAGAATAAGCTGGATCTCCTGGTCATCGAGTGACCGGCTTTTCCGGGTGCTGTTGTTGTACACCGCCCACTTCTCTGCCATTTTCCGGATGTAATACATGATATTGAGGTTTGACAGGCTGAATAACGTAAGGCTTGCGTAAATAGTCTCTACATAAGTTAATGATTCATTACATGAACTATTTACAAAGCCTGCGCCAACCCTACGTAAATCCGTGCAACCTGAAAAAAAACCGGGAGTCAATGGAATAAGCCTTGGAATCCTCAGAGGATGGCATGTGCTTTGTGCGATTATTTAAGACAAACTGTGTACTTTAAGCAAAAATTCACCCAGATGAAGAGAAACCTTGCTTTCCTGTGCCTGCTATGGATCGCCTCAACGGGGCTATTGCACGCACAGTTGTCGCCTTACCATTCGTATCAGTCGCTATACGACGACGCTGTCGAACTATTTGATAAACAGAAGTTTGGCGCAGCCATCAGCAGTGCCGGAGCCTTTCTGGCCGAGGAGCGGAACCTGCGCAACCAGTCAAATAACGACCTTCACGTAAACGCCCGCTACATTCAGGCGATCAGCGCTATCCGGCTCGACCGGCCCGAAGCCCTGGCCCTGATGGAGGCTTTTTTGCGTGAGTTCAGCGACAATACGAAGGCTTCGCTGGTCCGCTACAACCTGGGTAACTACTTTTTTGACAAAAAGACCTATAAAAAAGCCATTATTCCCTACTTAGATGCATGGCAGGCAGGGAATCTTCCGCAGGAACTGGGTAACGAAACGGTCTATAAACTGGCCTACAGCTACTTTATGGAGAAAAACCTCTCCCAGGCTACCCGCTTTTTCGAACTCGCTGCCAGCCAGTCCAATCCTTTTCAGGAAGATGCCCGCTATTACCGCTCCGTGATTTTGTATCAGGAAAAAAATTACGAGGACGCTTATCTGGCCTTCCAGGAACTGAAAAGCTCAACCAAATATGGCAAAGAGATTAAGGTCTATCTCGCCAATACCCTCTTCGAACTCAAGCGCTACCCAGAACTCTATACCCTGGCCGACGAACTGGTGGCCGAGCCTAAACTGGAGGGAAAAGAGTCGCAGGTGTACTATATAGTAGCCAATGCCGGCTTCGAACGCTCCGATTATTCCCGCACCACGGAATATTTCGACCGCTATCTCAAGGCGCGCGGACAAATGAAGCGCAACGACTATTTCCGCTACGGCTTTGCCCAGTATAAGCTGGGTGAGTTTCGCCCTGCTGCCGGAAATCTGGAGCGCGCGGTAGGTCAGGCTGATACGCTTTCGCAGGCGGCCTCCTATTATCTGGGCTTCTGCTACCTTCAGCTCAAAGACGAACTCAGCGCCAAAACGGCTTTTCAAAAGGCTTCGCAGTCTGTGCGCGGCGGAAACCGGGCCATTGAAGAGGATGCCCTTTTTCAATATGGAAAGGTGTGTTTTGCCACCGAATCCTACAGCGACGCGCTCACAGGCCTCACTGCTTTCACCGAAAAATATCCCAAATCGCCCAATATCGAAGAAGTGCAGGCGATGATCGGAGAGACCTATCTGTTCTCCCGCGACTACGCCCGCTCGATCAGATATTTCGAGTCGGTGCCCCGCAGTTCTGCCCGTGTGAAAAAAGCCTACCAGCTGGTTTGCTTTTACTACGGCCTGGAGCTGTATGAAAAACCCGATTACGACCGCGCCAACTCCTATCTGTCCAAAGCCGTTGACAATCCCTTTGATCCGGATATGGCCCTCAGCGCCCGCTACTGGACCGGCGAGTCCTTGTTTCGCAAAGGCGATATAAAGTCCGCCCGCAGCGTGTGGGACAGCTACCTCAAAGCGCCCGGAGCCACAGCCAATGAATATTATGCCCGCGCTTCCTACGGCCTCGGCTGGACCTACTTCAAAGAGAAAAGCTACAGCCAGGCAAACCGCAGCTTTGATGAATACATCGCCCGCGCCGGAGCCTCCGAACCCAAAAACTACCTCGTGGATGCCTACCTGCGTGCGGGTGACTGCGCTTTTGTGCAGAAAAGCTACGCCAAAGCCAACACCTATTATAATAAGGCGGCGGCCCAGGGTTTTGCCTATCAGGACTATGCAGAGTATCAGCAGGCTGAAGCCCTTCTCCGCCAGCGTCAGTATGAGCAGGCAGCGGCGATTTTCGACCGCCTGATCCGCACCTACAAAAACTCGGAGTACCGCGACAATGCACTCGACAAAATCTCTGACGTATATGCCAGCAACCTCGGCAACAACGACAAAGCAGCCCAGTATGCCCAGACCCTGGTAACTGATTATCCGAAAAGCCCGCTGGCGGCAGATGCCTATAACCGTCTTGCCCTGGTGGCCTACAACAAAGGCAATACCGCGCAGGCCATTACCTATTTCAAAAAGGTGCTTTCCGACTATGGCCGCGACGAGCGCAACTCCAAGATTGCCCTCGACAACCTGGCCGGGCTTCTCTCCGAGGCTGAGTTCGACCGCGTGCTGCGCGACTACCGCAGTTCTTCGCCCGAAACCAACAACAACCTCGCCGAACTGGTCTTCAATACCGGAAAGGACCGTTTTTATGCCGGAAACTACACTTCGGCCATCGAGCAGTTCAGCTCCTATATCAAGGACTACAAAAATGGTCCCGACTTCTTCGAAGCCCTGGTCTTCCGCGCCCGCTCTTTCCGCGAGACCAAGCAGTTTCAGAAGGCCCTGGCCGATTTTCAGGCCGTATATTCCACTACATCCACCAATGCCTTTACCGCTGTAGCCCAGCAGGAAGCCGCCGAAGTGAAATTTGAGCTGAAAGATTTCAACGGTTCGCTGGCCCTGTATCAGGACCTGCTCAATACCGCAGGACGTACGGAAAATCAGGTGATTGCCCTCTTTGGCATCGCCAACAACCAGAAGGCCCTGGGTCGCTTTGACCGGGCCATAGATGCGCTGATCCAGATCGCCGAAAACAATGAGGCGGAGGAATACTCCCGCACGCAGGCGCTGGTAGAGGTAGGACAGTGCCAGTACCTCGACGGCAAGCCCGACGATGCGCTGGCAACCTTCAAACAGGTGGAAAACGACTCTAAAAACATCTTCGGCGCACAGAGCCAGTACATGATCGCCCAGATCAACTATGATCAGGGTAAGGCGCTGAAAAACAGAGGAAACACCGCCCAGGCACAGGCCAAATTTACGGCGGTGCGCGATGCAGCAGTGTATTTTTCCAACACCTACCCCAGCTTCAACTATGAGAAGGCGCAGACCTTCCTCGTAGCCGCCGATGCCTATTATGAAATGGGTAATGTGTTTCAGGCGAAGGGAACCCTCGAAAGCCTTGCTGCTGAGGAGCGTTTCCCCGACATTCAGAAAAAAGCCCGCGAGCGTCTGGACAAAATTATCGCTGCTGAAGGCGGAAGCAACTGATTTTCCATCTATTAACCTTGACTTCATCCATGTTTCGGACCCTATATATTCCCCTTGTTGTCCTCGCATTGTTTGCGGGCAGCATCTATGCGCAGCCCAGTCCGCTGGGGGGCAAAGACACCCTTGTGCTTGAAAATGAGCGCATCGAGGACATCGTGGAAAGCGAAAAACCTTTCCAGAAGCCGCCATATCAGGAAATTCCCAAAACGAACAAGGAAAACATCCAGTATTCGTCCAAAGACGTATATGTGGCAACGGAGTTTGAGCCTGCCCCTCCTGATATCCGCGAGATGGACCGCAAGAAAAAAGAAGTATATACCCACAATTTTATCAAGGTCGGCGTGGGTCGCTACGTAACGCCGCTGGTGCAGGTGCATGCCTACAGCGGGCCGGGAAAAGACCTTGCGTATGGCCTGGACTTTACCCATCTCTCCGCGCATCAGGACAAGATTCCGCTTCGCCGTTTCCGGGAAGACTATGGCTCGCTGCGCCTGGGCGCCTCTACCGACGAGTTTACGCTGGGCGGAAGGGCCTTTTTCTACAATACCAGCTATTTTAACTACGCAGATACGGTTTTTTCGGGTAATGAAACCGCCCGCGAAGACAGCCTGGGCACAGGATTTACCCGCATGGCCTTTGAAGTGGACTTGTTTTCCAATCACCCGGAGCGAACCGGCCTGCATTATAACGCCACCGCAGGAACGCGCCTTGTGGGCGAAAACCGGGGTTCGCGCGAGGGCCAGTTTTTTGTGCTGCCCAATGTAGGATACCGGATCAATGACATGTTTTCGGTGGATCTGCTGGGCAACCTGACCTTTGCCAGCGGACGTACCATAGGAAAAATCCAGAATCGCTTGTATGTGGATCTGGCACCCCGGCTGGCCATAACCAACGATGCGCTGGGGCTGAATCTCGGCTTTCGCTTCAACTACTTTGCCAACTCCCTCGATACGGCCAATTTCCTGAACCTGGGGCCCGATATTCAGCTTACCTATGAAATTTCGCCCGATGCCTTTACGTTGCTGGCAGGCTACACCGTGGGTATGACCCCCAATTTTTACAATGACCTGATCGCAGAAAACCGCTACCTCGGAGGATCCTTCCTGATGAAGCCTACGGTAGAAAAAATGCACATTTATCTGGGCGCAAGAGGCTCTGTGAACAAGCAGGTGGACTTTTCGGCCCGTCTGTATTACAAACGCCTGCAAAATGCCCTGATATATCGCACGGGCGATGGCGTGTATTTTCAGCCCGCATTTGATTCGCTGACCACCGTCACCGGAGGGCATTTTGAGGTAAATTATGACCTTCAGGGCGACATCAAACTGGGGGCAGCGCTTAATGTAAATGTGTACAATACCTCTGACAATGAGGGACTTACCCCGGTATATTTCCATGCTACGCCGATACGCCTCGATGTATTTGGCTCTTATGTATGGAAGGAAAACCTGACCGCCAAAGGGGAGTTGCTTTTTTATGGCCCCACGCCGATGTTTCTCGATGAAGCGGGAGATATTGTCAACCGGGGTGTATTTCCTAACGTGAACGCGTCTGTAGATTATCGGATTACCAAAGGATTTTCAGTATTTTTGTGGGTGAATAATCTACTAAACGTCAATTACCAACGTTGGTATAACTACCCGGAGCGCCGCATTGACTTCCGGGGGGGAGTAACAGTTAGCTTTTGATTTACGTAGAATAGTTGTATAATATGAATCTGACGCCGGAAATCTGTCTTAAGCATGCCTTCAGGGAACTGGAAGGGTTTTCTGTTCCTGGTTTGGGTACGTTTGAGAAAGAGTATCAGGATGCATTTATGGACGAGGCAGGGAAGATTGTACACCCTCCCAATGTCCGTCTGCGCTTTACCGAAACGGTGAAGCCTGCCCTGCGCCTGAACCAGCATCTGATTCATAATCTCCGGATGAGTCCCCACGCTGCCTCTCAGCTTGAGGAAGCCATCTGCGAGGAGATCATGAGCACGCTCGACAATACCGGATTTTACGAGCTACCGGAAATTGGCCGTCTGGTTCGTCCTACGGGCGGACCTATCCGAATCCAGGCCAACGAACCGGAGGACAATGCCCTTTCGGATCCTTATTTTGGATTGCTCCCGGTTACCATGCCGGTGAACACTCTGCCAAACCGTCAAACACCTTCTTATATGTTCCAGGCCAGTTCAGCCGATAAATCACGCTCTTCCGCATCGGTTGTTTGGAGATCCGCCTTGCTTGTGCTTCTGATAGGTGCCCTGGGAGTCAGCCTTGTCAGCTTCGGTCCCTTCAATAAACGCCGCTCTGCGGTGGCTGAAGGAGTGATGCTGCGCTTTGCCCCTCCCGAAACAGGCAGCAACCCTGCCCCATACACAGGCGACACCTACGCCTCCTCTGCTCCGGCAGAGACACCTGCCGCCTCTGCTGAGGCACCCGCTTCCCAGTCCGGGTCGCCCGCCCAGCCGGGACTTTCCGCCGATGGCAGTAATGCCCGTCTCGCAGCTCCTGCGGGCGACAACACCCGTGGCGAACTTGGTGCAAGCCGCGGCACCGATGCCTACGGCGAAGTTTCCAGCCTTTCGGCGCTGGACACGGCTGCCGTGCAGAAAACCGCAACCCGCCAGGTAGGCGCGAAGATGAACTATCACCTGGTCGCAGGGAGCTTCAGCACCCTCGCCGCTGCCAACAAGTTTAAAAACCAGATGGTAGCCGAAGGCTACAGCCCCGTGGTGATGTATCCGGAAAAAGAGAACGGAATTTTCCGCATCTCGCTCTTCCGCAGCGAAAACCGCAAAGAGGTCGAAACCTTCGCCGAAAAACTACGCAAACTGGGCAAAAACCCAGGCTGGATCTACGAGGCGCAGCCTTAAAATAGCCTCACACACCCAAACCGGGAAGATTTTCTGCATGGAAAGTCTTCCCGGTTTGTTTTTTCGTAAGAAAACCACCTATTTACTCTCCGGGTTTTCCCGTTTTCCGTAAAAATAATATTTTCCAGCCTGTATCAATCCCATTATATCATGACCTCATCCTATAACCAGCCTCTGTCGCGCGTTTTTCGCTTTCTGCTCATGGCGGGAATCGCCCTTTTTGTCCTGATTCTGCGCCCTGCTTCGCTGCAGGCACAGTCCGAATATTACCATCTGATCGCCGGTAGTTTCGACGATCTCAAATCTGCCAACGATCTGGTAACAGCCCTCAAGGCCAAGGGCCAGTCCAATGCCCTGATTCTTTTCCCTTCCGCCGAGTCTCCCAAGTACCGCGTTTCTGTCTATTATTCTGCCAGCCGCCAGGAAGTGCAGACCTATGCCAACAGCATCCGCAATACAGGAGGCAAGTCCTACTGGATTCTGGTGCAGAAAGACCCCAAAGCCGTGGCGGCTTCGTCTTCGACTGCGGTTGCCGCTTCTGCCAAGAATAAAAAACCGGAACAGACGAAGCCCGGCTCCATGACTTCGGGAAAAGCGGCCACGCCCACAGCAGGCCCTACCTATCACCTGGTGGTGGGCAGCTTCGATAAATTTGAAACGGCAAACCAGTCTATGAGCAGCCTTGTCTCCTCCGGATTTGAGCCGTACATCATTTACCCCAGCGCCAGCAGCAAAGCCTACAAAGTGGGTGTCTATTACTCCAAAGACCGCAAGGAAGTGCAGACCTATTCGGGCATGCTGAAAAAGCGGGGTAAAAATCCGGGCTGGATTTACGAGGACTCCGAGGCGGCGCCCAGCACCAAAACGACCCCTGCCACTTCGACCCGTCTCCCTGCCGGATCCACACCGACCTACCACCTGATCGCAGGAAGCTATGACCGCTTTGAGCAGGCCAGCGAGTTTGCCGATGCCATGAAGGCCAAAGGCATGCAGCCGCTGATCATGTTCCCGGAGCCGGGCATCAGCGATACCTTCCGGGTTTCTGTGTATCGCTCTACCAGCAAAACCAGTGTCGAGTCCTATAAAAAGCAAAAGGCGCTCAGCAAAGCCTGGATCTTCGAGCAGAAGTAAGCGCAGGTAATCCGAAATAAAAACGCCCTCCTGATTTCAGGAGGGCGTTTTTTTATGGGCTGTGTATTGCTCTGTTATTTCTGGCTCTGCACCTGGAAGGTATGCTGCCAGCGGCGGCCTTCTCCTTCGATGAACAGCACATAGTTGCCCGCAGGGAGCTTTTGTGTCGGCAGTTCCATGCGATAGTTGTCGGAAGGCAGGTCGAGTTCCTGCTCAGACACCGTCTGGCCGAGCATGTTGCAGATGCGCAGGGTCAGGGACTCCCCGGCCCGCATATACAGCTCCAGAGAAGCATTCTGGCCCTGCACGACGGGGCTTGGGTAGAAGATAAACTCCTGTTTGCGCAGACGCACCTCTACAATGCTGGAGAAGTTGATCGCGCCGTCGAAGTCTGTCTGGCGGATGCGGTAGTAGCTGACACCCTGAGCAGGTGAGTCGTCCCAGGCCTGG
Organism: Bacteroidota bacterium; assembly: GCA_004292985.1. Lineage (GTDB taxonomy): Bacteria > Bacteroidota > Bacteroidia > J057 > J057 > RDXT01. The sequence goes on along the minus strand of RDXT01000836.1, from coordinate 2,099 downwards.
TAAGACTGCGGCTCGTTGCTGTTGCCCTGGCTGGGCACATCAAACAGGCCCTGGAAGATAACGCCGTCTCTGGACCGCTCGACCGTAAAGTGGTCATTGTTGGTTTCTGAAGCGGTGCTCCAGAGCAGAGAGACTTTTTCGCCCACCAGTTTCGCTTCAAAATCGAGCCATTCGACCGGGAAGCCCGTAGGCGGAGAGGTAAGCTCTTCCATCAGGAAGTATGCTACGCGCTCATTGGAGTGGTCGCGGTAGGGTTCTGCGTAGGTGTCTTCATCTACTGCGAGCGTAACAACCGGGCCATTAAACGGCGTATTTCCTACAAACACAGGCCAGCTTCCTTCCGGACCATCCTGCCCGGCACCGCTGAGCACTCCGGTAACGGGTGTGTTGATGCCGAAGGTACCGTAGGTAGAGCCGGAAGGCACGTTTCCGATGCCCTGCACGGTGTTGTCGCCTACCCAGGCGGTATAAGGCCTGCCTTTGATGATCCCGGTACCTCCTTCGAAGATGATCATGCCGATCGTTTCATTGGCGCGGGTAACATCCGGATCGGTGCCGACCAGCTTGCCGGCGGCAAACTCTGTCGTATTTGGCGGATAGTAGCGGCCCTGCTCATAGGAGGACCAGAAGACTGACCAGTCGGGGTCATTCTGCGTCATTACCTGTCCCAGTACCACAGGGTTGGAGTAGGTATTGGAGTAGGTGCGCAGTTCCAGCGGCCAGGCCGAGATAGAAGCTGTCTGGTTAGAAGTAACCCGCTTGGCTTCGGCTTTGATACCGTCTGTGGCGAGGGTGTAAGTACCCGCTTCCATGGCAAGATAATACACCTTGTAGCCGCTCACAGGCGCATCTGAAGGGTTTTGTACCCGAACCTGGAAGCTGGTGGCGTTTACGTTGCGGATACGGGTTACGACCGGAATCTGCGAGCCGGAGCTGAGCACAGGAGTTGCCACAACCACCATTTGTGTGTAGGTGGTATCTAAGGTAATGGTCTGCCAGGCATTGGAGGCGGTTACGTTTCCGGTGCGGAGCTTCATGCGCGCACCAACCGTTTTAGAGGTGAAGTTTACGGTGTCGCGTGAGGTAGGGAACTCCGTGAGTACATTTCCGGCAGCATTTACCAGTTGCATACGCACCTGACGGTTGCCTGTAGGAACCGCGTAGGTCGTATAAATACCTGTGTAGCTGGTGATGTCCACCGGAGTGCCGTTGTCCAGGATAAACTGCATCCGGTCTGCGAGCGCGATGTCTCCGGTGAGGAGGTAGAAAAATTTGATGGCCGTATTGTCAATCGAAGAGCCTTCTGTCGGGCTGGTGATCGTCAGTTTGGGCGGACCATACCAGGTGAGATACACATTTGTCGGCTGCGAATATTCTCCGTCACCATCCTGAATCCGGTAGCTGAGGGTGTCTTTGGACGTAGCGCTGCCGTTGTGGATATAGGTGATTTTTTTCGTAACGGGGTTATAGGTCGCTGTTCCGTTGTCGGGTGCGTTGGTGATCTGGAGGGAATTGTAGTTAAACCCATCTTCGGAGTAGTCGTTGGCCAGGACCGCAATTTCGTGGGTTCCGCCGCGCGAGAAAGAAGCATCGTCCGGCTCCACCAGCGGAATACAATGGGGATAAAAATCCTGAACCACGGTATCGGCCAGTCCGGCGGCGTCCTGTACGATCAGGGTAATCCGGTAAAAATAGAGCACGCCGTCGCATCCGATCGGAGAAAGCACAACTGAAGTTACGGGGTTATTGTCGGCAGGCTCGGGGTGGGTGTGCACATCGTGGTGGAGCGTAGCGTACCAGGAGTAGTTGAGCTGCGCCGGGCCGTGCTCTGCATCCGTTACGACTGCGGAGAGGGGCAGGGTAGTCTCTGTTGTGATCGAGTACTCCGTGATCCCGGCCAGTGAAGTGGACTGGATAACCGGGGGCGTATTATTGAGCGAAATGATCAGGTTTTTGGTGCTCGAAAGCCCTTCGGGGTCTGTAACCGTGAGGGTAACCTGAAACTGCGTCGGAACACCCGGCGTTGCGGTGTATAATTTCACCGGATTGGCCTGCGTACTGGTATTACCGTCGCCAAAGTTCCAGTTGTAGGTCAGGGT
>RDXT01000245.1 GCA_004292985.1 Bacteroidota bacterium | reverse complement strand
AAAGCGATCCCAAAGCAGACCTGTGCGGGCATTTTCGATCATACAAATAATCGGTCCCTGGTCAATGGCCAGATATGAGTCGGCATACCAGTCGAGTCCGGGGTTAAAGGCATCGTAAAAACCCATCGGTCCCCAGAGGCGTGCCCCGCGGTCGCGGTAAAAGTGCCGCAGGGCTGCCATAGACTCTCCCTGCACATAGGGCATCGAAGAAAGGGCTGCGGTCGGCGCGAGGGTGCCATTGTCATTGGCTGCTGTTGGTTCATGGGCCAGATAGCCTACCAGGGGGTCATCGCTGGCAGTTAATCCCCAGCTTTGGGCGCTGTAACCGCTGTGGCTCTCCGGATTGGCGATGCAATAGGCCTGATTAATGAGGCTATGGCGGCGGTTATGGATAAAATAGTTGGCATAAGCGTCTTTTTTGCCCCTGGGATCAAATCCGAGAAAGGAATAATGGGCAAAAAAGAGCGGACCTCCCCGGAATGGGCCAATCGCCATCGGATACCCGTAGTAAGTACCCGGATTTACATAACCTCCCCCTGCCCAGCCGGATGCATACAGGCTCGCGGGTATCGGATGGGTCGGCGAAGCCGTGGCCAGCACATACACAATCAGGGCTTCGTTATAGCCGCGCAAGGGAAAATTCATCTGCCAGTTGTAGTTGGGCGACCAGTGCCAGTAGAGGACGTTGCCCACCAGTTTGCGGTACCAGTTCCATTCTACAGCCTCCCAGAGCGCCGTGATATTGCTTCTCAACTGCACTTCGCTGGCATCGCTGCCGTCAAAATACTGCCTTGCCGCCAGCAGTCCCTGGATGAGAAAGGCGGTTTCGACCAGATCGCCGCCATTGTCATAGGTGCTGAAGGGAATCACAGCCCCCGTTACCCCATTCATCCAGTGGGGGAAAGCCCCATGAAAGCGATCGGCACTATCTAAAAAGGCAGTCATTTTCAGCAGGCGGGCCACGGCCTCAGCGCGGGTCACATAGCCTCTGTCCGCTCCGGTCACGAGGGCCATTACCCCGAAACCAGTGCCGCCGGTCGTTACCACATCGCCGGAAGTGTTTCGTTCGCGGATCATCCCCGATACCGGGTGGGCAAAGTCCCAGAAATAGCGGAAGGTATATCGCTGCACCATGTCGAGCAGTTCTTCGTCGTTCATGGGCTCAGCCTGGGCGGTGGCGGTATTGGAAAAGGCGCTGTTTTGCCCGCTGCTGCCCACAGCCGTAATTTTATAGGTAAATTCCTGTCCCTGAGCTTGTTGCCCTACAAAATCCACATAGATCTGCTGGCTTTTGTCCACAAAACGCAGCAGCTGATAGGTAGCTCCGTCGTCGGCAGAGCGGTAGATGCGGTAGCCTTCGAGCTGCGGCTCCGCATTGGGAGTCCAGCTCAGTTCGATATGGCTGTCGTATCCCTGCGCAGCCAGGGCTGCCGGAGGAGAAAGAGGCGCTCCACCTGCGGATCCGTTATAGGTTCTGACTTCATCTATATATAAGGTGTGTTGTACCTGGTCGGCGCTGTCCTGGGCAAAGATGATGGCTTTGATCTGGCTGAACTGAATGTTGGTCTGGGTGGGATCGGAGAAAAACAGGCTCAGGGGAATTTTGATCTGGGTCCAGGTCTGTGCGGCAAGGTCAGCGGTATAAGACTCGATGCTGTACTTTTTTGACTTGGTGGCACCGGGCGCGCCTTCCATATAGACCAGCGGCAGGAGTTTGCGGCTGAGGCCTGCGGGTGCATATGCCCAGAAAGAGAGGGTGTCGGAGTCGGTAATGTTCTGAAAAGGAAAGCCGGGAGCGATCACCAGGGCATCCCAGTTGCCGCCGGGTTTCGAGGTCCAGCGCAGGCGCAGGCTGTTGCTGCCTTCATAGGCCTGGGTGGCCGTTTCGGTGGGAATTTTGTCGCCGCTGGGGCCTGCCTGCTCGATGGTACTGGCTCCCTGCTTAAAGGCCAGACCCGTGTCGTAATAGCCCGGCTGGTTGCTGTTGCGGAAAAAATACACAGACTGGGCACTGATGCGCAGGCAGCACAGGCTGAAAAGGGCCAGCATAAGCAGGCCAAAGATGGAGTAGGTAGTAATCTTCATTAATATAAATATGCATTTTATATACGCACATATTCCAAAAAAACAAAAGAGGCTGCCCGTTTGGACAGCCTCAGCCGAATTACCCTAAGAGCACTGATACACATTCTCAAAAACTGTACACCGCAGCAACCAGCGCCTGGAAGGCGTTTTTGGTAGCGTTGCCGGATGCATCCTTAAAGATTGACTCGCTGGCCATGTCCAGACGGAGTTCGGGGATGAGCGTAAGGTCGCCGGAGCCGATGTTGGCGGAAAGTGTGAGGGCATTGATGTTGCCATCTACACCGCCTACGAGGCCATAGGCTGCGTTGGACATAAAATATTCGTAGCGCAGGCCCAGCGCGAGGGGATCTGCTACGGCTACGTTGAGGTAGGCAGCTCCGCCACCGAAGGCTGTTGCCGCTGTGTCGGCACCGCTGTTGTAGCTGGCCGCATTGAGGCCCACGAGCAGCTTGTCTGTTACCTGCCACGAAGTGGTGAGGTCCACAATGGTGCCGTTTGCCTTGCCGGTGAGTGTGTTGAGGTAGATATTCCAGCCTTCGACAGGCGCTACTTTCACCTGGGCGCCGAGGGTGGTAGGACCGAGTTCAGGATCAGCGGTGTAAAGGTTCCAGCCGTTAAATACACCTGCCATCACAGAGAAGCGGTCATTAAAAGCATAGTCAAACTTGATACCTGCATTCTGGAAAGGTCCGTTGGTGAAGAGGTAGGAAGTCGAATAGTTAAAATTGCCCGTCGCACCGATCAGTTCATAGCCTACAAAGGTCTGGAGGTAGCCGCCGGTTACAGAAAACTTGTCCGTAAAGGCATAGCTCACATACAGGTTCTGAATATTGGGGATGTAATCGGTAATTTCCACCGCTTTTTCTCCTTCGCCGACAATCACTTTGGGGCCGGGACCTACCGAGCTGCGGTTGCGGGGACCAAAAGAAATTTCACCCACAAAAGACGCTTTGCCGGAAGCCTTTTCAAACTTCAGGTCAAGCATACCCAGCGAAAAAGAGTTCTGCTCATTGGCGAAGCTGGTGCCGATGTTGGCATTGCCCGAAAAATCATACTTATAATAGGCATCAACTGCACCGGAGATCTTTAGCTTGCTTTCTTCTTCTTCCTGCGCGAGGAGCGGAAAAGCGAATGCGCCAAGCAACGTACAGACAGAGATAAACTTCTTCATAAAATAGCAGCGGTTGTTAGAGTTGCAAACATAAAAACACCCGGGGCAGAGTCTTTTCCATTTACTGTAAAGAGCATTTCGTTTCTTTCAGTAAACACACAAATATATTAAAATTTTATCAATACAAGTCAAGTTTTATGATGAAAATACAAAAAACAGAGGCATACTTTAGGAAATTACATAGTTATTTATGTGTTTTTTCCAATAAAAAAATTATTAAAAAGGCACAGATAAAAACACAAGCATCTCAGAAAAAAAACCATTAACCCCCTTACTAACAAGCACTTACACTCGTAAATAGTCAAAAATATTCTTTGACATGAAATATCCTTATCTCAACTCCTCTTTGAATATGCAGCAGGCAGGAAGGCGAAAAATTTTTTTTCATAAAAAAGGTCAGCACCTCAAAAATATCACATAAGGCACCGCCACTAAGTCAAAATACACAGATTACATCTATCAAATTTTACAATATCTCCATTTAGGCAACACACAGTTCCCATTAACACCCATTAACCTCCTCAAAAATGCCATCATTCTCGTTTTGTCCAACTTTACTACCTCATTTTATACACAAAAAATATCACACCTCTTATATATGCGTGCATTATCGTTTAAATCCCTACCTTATAAGCCTTATACCTCTTGAGATCCTTGTAAATCCGATATAATTCAGGCAAATGCATGACTTATCTCTCTTTTCTGCATTTTTTATGCTGTTAATCCGAAGAAAGGCAGCCGCAGGTAGCAGCACTTCGTTTACCCATTACCATATTCGCAGCTCAGGTCTCTAAAAATAGCATATTCGCAATCGTTTTTCAGACCAATACCCCTCAGTCTGGCCCGCAGGGGCATTCCGGGGCCATATCTGCTATCAAGAATTTGTAATTAAGCCTTTGATTTCGATATTTTTATCAAAAAAGGAATGATTTTTTTGCAAAAATGATGAAGATATATTATTTTGCTGTGCTTTGCGCTAATGACACCTTGTACAAAAGGACATAGCCAGCTACTGTTACACACTGCTGCATAAAAGTGACGCATAATGAAAGAGAGTGAGCAGAACGACTGTAGCCACCAGGACGTGGCCCCGGGATCGCTCTACATACCCAGCCTGGAGCATGATTCCTGCGGTATTGGCATGATCGCCCAGCTCAAGGGCAAGGCATCGCATCAGATTGTCGCCGATGCGCTGACCATGCTGACCAACATGGAGCACCGAGGTGCCTGTGGCTGCGACCCCGAAAGCGGGGACGGTGCGGGTATTCTGATCCAGATTCCCCATGCTTTTCTGAACGAAGAGTGCACGAAGCTGGGTTTTACCCTTCCCACGCCTGGCAGCTATGGGGTTGGTATGGTGTTTTTTCCGCAGGCACCTGAGCAGCGGGAAAAAGCGCGGGGCATCCTGAAGGCTACTGCTGCCGAGCAGGGCTTTGAGGTGCTGGGCTTCCGCCCCATTCCGGTGCGCTCCGAAGGTGTCGGCGAAACGGCCCTTACCACCGAGCCTCATATCGAGCAGGTATTTGTCATTCACGGCGAAGCGCCTGCTCCCGATCTGCTCGAACGCAAGCTGTTTTTCCTGCGTCGCTCAGCCTCTCACCGCATTAATAAGGTTCAGGGCATCGGCGACGATTTTTACTTTACGTCCCTTTCGCACAAAACGATCGTATATAAAGGACAGTTCCGCACCCACCAGTTGCTGCCCTACTTCCCCGACCTCAGCGACGAGCGGGTGGTTTCGGCCCTGGCGCTGGTGCATTCGCGCTTCTCGACCAATACCTTTCCCAAGTGGCGGCTGGCACAACCCTTCCGCTACATCGCCCACAATGGCGAAATCAATACCATCCGCGGCAACGTGAACTGGATGCGCGCCAAGGAAGGCGTGATGGAGTCCGACATCTTTACCCGCGAAGAGCTGGAGCAGCTTTTCCCGATCTGCGACCCCAAACACTCCGACTCGCGCAACCTCGACAGCGTGGTCGAGCTGCTGGTGATCGGCGGGCGCTCGCTGCCCCATGTCATGATGATGCTCATCCCCGAAGCCTGGCAGGACAATCCGCTGATGGACAAGGACCGCGCGGCATTTTACGAATACCACGCCCTGCTGATGGAGCCCTGGGACGGCCCGGCTTCGATCTGCTTTACCGATGGCAAAATTGTGGGAGCGACCCTCGACCGCAACGGTCTGCGCCCTTCCCGCTATGTCGTGACCAAAGATGAGCGCCTGATCCTCGCCTCCGAAGCGGGGGCTTTGCCGCTCGACCAGAGCGAAATCTTAGAAAAAGGCCGCCTCCAGCCCGGACGTATCCTCGTCGCTGACCTCGAACAGGGCCGCATCATCAGCGATGAAGAGCTTAAGCGCGAC
>RDXT01000244.1 GCA_004292985.1 Bacteroidota bacterium | reverse complement strand
TCCTCCGCGCTCATGCTCAGGCAGGGATAGGCAGCCGCGCTGTGCAGGGGTTCATTTTGCGGCGAAATGGCATCTATCCGGATCCCTTCTGCCTGCATAGCCTGAAGGTAACGGACAAAGTACTGAGCATACACGGCATAGTATTCGGGCTTGAGGCTTCCTCCGGCGAGGTTGTCGTTGCTTTTCATCCAGGCGGGAGGCGACCAGGGCGTGGCCATGATTTTGAGGTCGGGCACCAGGGCGAGGATTTCTTTTAGCACGGGCAACAGGTCGGGTTCGCGGGTAGCCATCGAAAACTGCTGCAAAGCGGGGTCTTTCTGGCCCGGGGGCATATCGTCATAGGTATAGCTGCCATAGGCCGAGAAGTCGGAAGCACCGATGCAGATGCGGAGGTAGCTTAGCCCGATACCGTTGCTGTCGGGTAAAAAAAGTTCGCGCAGAAGGGCATTTCGGTGATTATCAGGAAGTTTCTTCAGCAAATAGGCGCTGGAGCCTGTGAGCGCTGCGCCGAAGCCATCCATTGTCTGGAAGCTCCGGGCGCTATCTACGGCGATTACGGTACCTGTGGCTGCGCCTGCGGTGAATTTTAGGCTCACCCGCTGCCGCTGAAGCTGGTAGCGGTAGCCATTGACCTCTTTAGCTGTGGAAAGCCAGCGGGAGGCGTCGCCATAGTCGAAAGGCACCTCTTTCACCGGGGGCAGGGGCGCGTCTATGTTGCTTTTACAGCCTAAGACACATACAAGTGCGAGGAGTGGAAGTAGCTTCATCATAATAGAAATCGTCTGATGATGCGAAGGTACTCAGGATTTTTTTGCGGCAAGCACAGCAAATTCAATCAGGCCGCGGCGGTATCCCTGGTTCATGTAGCGCATGGCCCAGGCACCTTTGAGGGTAGGCAGGCCAGCCCGCAGAAGTCCCTGTAAGCTGCGCAGGGTAAGGGCGGAGCGAATCACTTCTCCCCAGAAGGGCGACACAGACTGGCTCCAGTCTTCGGAGCGGAGCTGGGTAAATCCGGCGCGGGTGGCCATTTCTTCAAGGGCCTGCCGGGGAACCATGGGGGGCAGGTGGTAGAGGTCGTAGATTTTTTGAAGAAGGGCTTGCTCGCGGACATTCAGTTCCGGCGGCATGGGGCGGTGGCACCAGGTGGCCATGAGCAGGGTTCCGCCAGGGCTGAGGAGCTGGTAGAACATATCAAAAAGCCGCTGTTTGTCGGCGATATGCTCGGCGCTTTCCATGGACCACACGAGGTCGAAGGGTCCGTCGGAGGGCAGGAGGGTCATCATGTCGCGGACCTGGAAGCGGACCTGCTCTGAGAGGCCTGCTTTTTGGGTATAGGCTTCGGCTTCGCGGGCCTGCACCGCGCTGAGGGTGAGGCCGAGGGCGCTGGCTCCGAAGCGCTGCGCCAGATAGCGTGCGCTGCCGCCTACTCCGCAGCCTGCGTCGAGGAGGTGGCGGGCCTGGGTGACGTTGCCGAGTTTGAGGAGTTCTTCGACGAGGTCTATCTGCGCCTGGAATTTGTCCTTGGGGGTCTTGCCATCGGCACCGTAGTAGCCGTGGTGCATGTGTTCGCCCCAGGTGTCGAGCCAGATGGGGGTGGACCGGTCGTAGAAGTGGCTGATGCGGGAGTTGAGGGACATGGGTGAGGGGGTTGTTTTTGGGGGGCTTTGGGGGCTTTGGGGATTCACGCAGAGACGGGGAGGGGCAAAGACGCGGAGATGTGTTTAAACCTTTGCGTCTCATAAACTCTGCTCCTCTGCGTGAAATCCAACTCCCTGCGTGAAATCCAACTCTTGAAGTCCAAGGCCCATTTATAAGCGATGTACGATCCGCTGAATGCCATCCTTGATCAGAGGCACATTAAAATTAATAAGCAGGCCAAGTTTTAGTCCGGTGAGTTTGAGATATGTCAATAGTTGCTTTTGATGGACGGCAGCAATGGCCTCTACCGATTTTAGCTCAAGAATTACTTTATTCTCCACAACAACATCCATCCGGAATCCACTTCCTAACACAATTCCATCCCAAATAACCGGAGCGGCTTTCTGACTTTCTACAGAGAGCCCCATTTTGGTAAGTTCATAGCACAAAATCTCTTCATACACCGATTCAAACAGGCCTGGACCCAACTGATAATGAATCTGATAGCAACAATCTACCACGATTCCTGAAATCTCATTTTCATGCATAAAATCCAGCTTATGCTTCGTGAAAGCCTACTCTTGAAGTCCACGCAAAGACGGGGAGGGGCAGAGAAGCAGAGATAAGTTTAACCCCTTTGCGTCTCCCAAACTCTGCGATCTCTGCGTGAAATCCCAACCTACAACACACGCCACACAATCCCGCCAATGATCGCGGCGATCACAAGAAGGGCGGTTATCTGATAGCCATTGAGGCCCTCGCGGTATTTGGCGGGGATATCCTGGCCGCGCTGGTCGAAGGCGGTGCGAAGGTAGCCGATGAGTGCGCCGGGGATAAAGAGAAATCCGGCGGTGGAACCTGCCACAACGCGCCAGATCAGCTGGAGGCGGCGACCCAAGGTCAGGGGGCCTTCTTCCACAGGGGCTTTGGCGGGGGCTACATAGGGCGACTCACCAGGAGCAGGTTTGCGGCCCGCAATGGCAATGCCATACTCGACCTTGCTGCGGTACCAGGCCGGACGCACATAGCGCACTTGTATATCGGTGAAACCCGCATTTTTATACCATTCTCTATATTCCGAATCCTTGGGAAACAACATCCAGGTATCGGCAATGAAGCGGGAGAAACGATTAACCGGCTCCAGCGGACCAATCAGAAGGGCTATTCCGCCGGGTTTGATCACACGATATGATTCCGTGACCCCCTTTTGTGGATCGGGCCAGTACTCGATGCTGCCCGCAGACACATAGCGGTCAAAAGAATCTGTGGGAAAAGGGATGTTTTCGGCATCGCCCAGCAAAAACGTGCAGCCCTGAAGGTCGGCCTTGCGCTTCGCTTTGGACATCTGGTGGGGACTCTGGTCCACGCAGGTTACCTGGCTTGCAGGCACATGCTCCACAATGCCCTGGGTCGTAAATCCCGTACCGGAACCTACATCAATCACCTTGAGGCCGGGGCTGTCGAGCTGCGCAATGCTCAGCGACTCATCGCGCATGCGGGCCGTCCAGAACAGCGGATTTACAAACTTGTCGTAGAAGTTGGAGAGATACCAGTAAAACCAGTACGCTTCCTTTTTGTGTTGCATCAGACGCATAAAAAGCAGGGTAGTGAAGACCGGAAAAGAGTGTTACAGAAGACTAACTTCTCAAGGCCCGGATGGTTTCGTTTTTGGACAAAGAGAGGCTGATTCATCTTCTGATGCAAGAAAGATAAAAATTCCCTTCATTTGACAAAACATTATTCCCGATGAAACCCATCCCCTACGGAAGACAGCAGATCACAGAGGCTGACATAGAGGCAGTTGCGGCGGCGTTGCGCTCAGATTTTCTCACCACAGGTCCCGAAGTGGCTGCTTTCGA
>RDXT01000243.1 GCA_004292985.1 Bacteroidota bacterium | reverse complement strand
AGGGTCTGCGGGGTAGCAGGCCGCCCGTAGGTGGACTCGATGTTGAGTTTCAAGACCAGCGAATCGTAGCGCAGGTTGGAGGCTTCGCCAAAGTTCAGGCTGGACCGTGCGAGCACCTGGGTAAAGGTCTCGGCTGTAAGCCGGCCAAACTCAGGGTCTATCATGTTGCCAAACAGCTGGAGGCTGGCCCGGTAGGTGGGGACGGTGTCGAACCATACCGTTTGAAACGTAATAGGTATGGTGTCGGTAAAGTACATCCCGATGATGTCATCGGGAGACAGGATTTCCTTGCCAATTTCCTTCACGTCGTCGGTGCAGGCAGACAAAAGGAGAACAGAGGCTATACAGGTAGCCGTGAACAGATGAGAGATGCCAGACTTCAAGGTTCGATCAGTTTGAGATGTCAGCGTACAGTTGATTGTACTGCTCCACGTAAGTGTCGCGGTCCGAGGCGTCGAAATAAATCTGCTGTGACTTGACATTGTTGAGAAAATCTTCGAGCGATTGGTCCACCTGAGGGTGTCCTTTGGTTACTACGTCGGAGAGTGCGATGCCGCCTCTAACCACCCCAACGTAGGTATTGCCTCCGAAGTTGTCAAGCTTCTCGTCAGAAATGCCGTCCACGCGCACCTTATCGAGGTAGTTGGTGGTCTGGTCGTAGTCGAAGCTGTTGTTATTATAGACCGTGAACACCGTTTTGGTACGGCGGAACATCGGATCGTTTTTGTAGTGTGTGCGCAGGTAGAGCGGGATAAAGGCCGTCATCCAGTCGTGGCAGTGAATGATATCTGGTGGCCAGCCCAGTTTTTTGACGGTCTCGATTACTCCTTTGCAAAAGAAGATCGCCCGCTCGTCATTGTCCATGTACAGATGATCGCTTTCGTCGGTAAGAACAGATTTACGTTTGAAATAATCTTCGTTATCGAGGAAATATACCTGTAATTTGGCATTGGGAATAGAGGCAACTTTGATCGTGAGTGGCTTTTCTTCGCCAGCTACGCGGATGTTGATGCCGGATAATCTTACTACTTCGTGAAGACGGTTCCTTCTCTCATTGATTACCCCAAACTTGGGCATGAAAATCCGTATTTCGTGGCCCTTTTCCTGGAGGCGCTGCGGCAGAAAACGAATCAGGTCGGCAGCAGAGGTAAGTTTGAGAAAGGGATCAATTTCGGAAGTTACGTAGAGGATGCGCAATTTTTTATCCATGTTCAAATCCGATTAAAAGGGGCAGCCTGGTTAAAGGATACCGGGTACGATCAAATGACACTGCAAAAGTACAAAAAAATATTTGCAGGAACAATTTGCTTGCTTATATTCGCCCCCTTTTTTCCGGTATTCTTCTATTTTATTGACTATCATGCAACTGGTACGCAGCATTTCGGAATACCGCCGCATCCGTGCGGCCTGGAGCGGGTCGGAAAAGGTGGGTTTTGTGCCTACCATGGGGGCTTTACACGAAGGCCACGCCAGTCTGGTGCGCCGCTCCCACAGCGAAAATGAGCATACGGTAGTCAGTATCTTCGTCAACCCTACGCAGTTTGGCCCCAACGAAGACTTCGACAAGTACCCCCGCACCCTCGAAGCGGACCTGGCGCTGCTCGAAAAAGCAGGTGCCTCGCTGGTCTTCGCGCCCGAAAGAGAAGAGGTGTACCCCAAAGCGCCCGCCCAGATTTCGTTTTCGATCCTGGACCTCGACAAAAAGCTCGATGGCGCCAGCCGGCCCGGTCATATGAACGGCGTCCTGCAGGTGGTCTCTATCTTATTTAATATTATCCAGCCCCAGCGCGCATATTTTGGCCTCAAAGACTACCAGCAATGCCTGCTGATCCGCCAGATGGTGCGCGAACTGCATTTCCCGCTCGAAGTGGTGCCCTGCGCCATCGTCCGGGAAGCCGACGGACTGGCCATGTCCTCCCGAAACCGCTATCTGAATGCGGAAGAGCGGCAGCAGGCGCGCTTTTTGTCCATGATCCTGGGGCAGATCCGGGACAAATACCCCCATTACCCCAGCGTCGCGGAACTGAAACAGCTCGTCAGCCTCGCCAAAGAAGACTGGCCGCTGGTACAACTCGATTATATAGAGGTGCTCAACGGAAATACCCTCGAAAACGTGCAGCATCTCTCGCCAGAGCAGCATCCGGTGGCATTTATTGCGGCATGGCTGGGCAGTACACGCCTCATCGATAACATGCCTCTGTATCCCCAACCCGCTGAATAGCCGCCCCAACGGCAAAAGATTTTCCCATTTTTGTGTACATTTACGGACCTTTTCTCCGTATAAGTACTCCATCCACCTCTTAAAGAAAGGATAAGCGAATATGTTTATCAGCATGTTCAAATCGAAAATCCACCGGGTGAAGCTCACCCAGGCAGATCTCAACTATGTAGGGAGTATCACCATTGATGCCGATCTGCTGGACGCTGCCAACCTGCTGGAAGGCGAAAAGGTCCAGATTGTCAATATCAGCAACGGTGAACGGATGGAAACCTATACCATCCGGGGCGAACGCGGCAGCGGCATGGTCTGCCTCAATGGCCCCGCCGCACGCAAAGCGCAGGTCGGCGATATGCTGATCATCATCAGCTACGCGCTCATGACACCCGAAGAAGCGAAAACGTTCCGGCCTACGATGGTTTTTCCGGATGAGCGCAACCGCCTCCCGGCCATGTAAAGCCTGTATAAAGAGTCTCATGTTTATTTCCCCGGTAAGCCCCCCAGGCCTATGGTCTGGAGGGGCTTGTTGTTTTCGGGAGGGCGCATGCCCCTACTTTTTCCGGCGCTGCTGAAACATCCAGGCCAGGAAATCCGGCTCGGCAAAGGCATTGTCCCAGCTATTGTGACCCACGCCCGGATACTCTGAATATTTCACCGACACCCGGAGCGACTCCAGCTTCTGCACCATCTCGCGCGAATGCTTCACAGGCACCACGGGATCCGCTCCGCCATGAAACACCCAGAAAGGTATCTTGCGCACAGCCTTGCTGTAATGGCGGGTATCGCCGCCGCCACAGATCGGTGCCGCCGCCGCAAACAGCTCCGGATGGCGGTCCACCATCTCAAAGGTGCCCATGCCGCCCATCGAAAGACCAGTTATGTACACCCGCGAAGGGTCTGCCTGTCCGTTTTGGATAAAACGCTGCACCAGATCTGCGACGGCAGCCAGCGGTTCGCTCGGCGCGCCGCTATCGTCAAAGACAAAGGTGGCCGGGCTGCTGCTGCGGTCGATCTTCACACTGGACCAGTAGCTTTCGACCGGGCACTGCGGAAACAGCACAATTGCCGGGTAAGAACGGCGGTTGACCGGGTCGAGGAAGAGTTTTGCTCCGTGGGTAAGTTGCTTTTCGTTGTCAGTCCCGCATTCACCCCGGCCATGTAAAAACAAGACTAAAGGGTACTGGCGGGTGGAATCGTAATTTTCAGGATACAAAACGCGGTACGGAAGTGACTTCCCGGCCCCGTAGGCAAGGCTGTGGCGCTCATACGCATCCATCGGCTT
>RDXT01000835.1 GCA_004292985.1 Bacteroidota bacterium | reverse complement strand
CAGCATTGACCTCGGCCACAACTACGACGGCATCCGCGAACTGGACAACAGCCTGCCTCCCTGGTGGAAATGGGGCTTTTATTTCACCATCGCGTGGGGCCTGGTCTATGTATGGCACTTCCATGTGTCTGAGATCGCTCTGGCAAAGGTGCTCTTTGGTCCCGGTATCTCTTCGGCTGAAGAATACAATATCGCAATGAAAGAGGCCGACGAGCAGAAGGAAGTGTACCTGGCCAAAGTGGGCAACCAGATAGATGAGAAGAATGTGACACTCGTTACCGATGCCGAAGGTCTGGCAAATGGAAAGACAATTTTCACGACCAACTGCGTCGTTTGCCACGGAGCGAATGGCGAGGGCGGTGTCGGACCCAACCTCACCGATAAGTTCTGGATTCACGGAGGCTCTGTCAATAAGGTATTTGCAACCATCGAATATGGTGTTCCTGCCAAAGGTATGATCCCCTGGCTGGGCCAGCTCAAACCCAAAGAGATACAGAATGTAGCCAGCTATATCCTGAGCCTCCAGGGAACGAATCCCGCCAACCCCAAAGCCCCGGAGGGTACAGAGTACATTCCGGCACCCGCTGACAGCATCACGGCACCCGCCGACACTGCCAAAGCAGTGGCGATGAACAAGCCCTGAGTTCTCCTTTTTCTGCGGGGGCATGTGATGGAATCCATGCATGCCCTCGTTTTCTCTCATCCTATCTGTTCATTATGTCCGCATCTGCTGCAAAAAAGAAATCCGGTCAGTCCCTGGCCGAGTGGGATCCGGAAGCGTTCCGCGACTCGATCGCTACGGTTGATGCCCAGGGAAAACGCAAATGGATTTTCCCGAAAAAACCGGAAGGCCGCTTATACAATGCCCGAAAAATTGTCGCTTATCTCTGCATTGCACTGCTTTTTGCGGGCCCCTTTATCAAAATTAATGGCCAGCCCCTGCTGCTGCTGAATATTATCGAGCGCAAATTCGTGATCATGGGCCTGATCTTCTGGCCCCAGGACTTTCACCTGTTTATGCTCGCGATGGTCACCTTTTTTGTATTTATTGTGCTCTTCACGGTCATTTTCGGGCGAATATGGTGCGGCTGGACCTGCCCGCAGACGATCTTTATGGAGATGGTTTTTCGCCGGATCGAATACTGGATCGAGGGCGATGCCGCCCAGCAGCGCCGCCTTTCGGAGATGCCCTGGAATGAGGAAAAGATTCTGAAGCGCGGGGGAAAGCTCTTTTTGTTTGCCCTCGTTTCTCTGGTGATCGGCAATGCAGTGATGGCCTATATCATTGGTATTGAGGAACTTGAAAAAGCTGTATTGCTCGCCCCCACCGAAAACTGGGGCAGTTTCAGCTTCGTTCTGATATTTTCTGCATTATTCTTCTTTGTGTTTACATACCTCCGTGAGCAGGCCTGTATTGCTATTTGTCCATACGGGCGCTTACAGGGGGTGCTGCTGAGCAAGGAGTCGCTGGTGGTGTCCTATGACCATGTCAGGGGTGAGCCCCGGGGCCGCATGACCAAAACCGACGAGGGCCTCAAAACAGCAGAAGGGAATGGCGACTGCATTGACTGCAAGCTCTGTGTAGCGGTTTGTCCTACGGGCATTGACATCCGCCACGGCACGCAGCTCGAATGTATCAATTGCACGGCCTGCATGGACGGCTGCGACAGCATCATGGACAAAGTCGGCAAAGCCCGTGGTCTGGTTCGCATCGCTTCACATACGGGGATCGAAACCAAAACCCCCTTCAAAGTTACGCCCCGCATCATTGCCTACTCGGCTGTGCTGCTGCTGCTGGCTACGGTGCTGGTCACCCTGCTGGCAAGCCGCTCCAGCATCGAAACAACGATTCTCCGCGCTCCGGGTACCCTTTTCCAGACCCAGGAAGAAGGCTGGATATCCAACATGTACACCTACGAGATTGTGAACAAGACGATGGAGTCCTATCCGATCGAAGTGCGTGTGGCTGATCCCGAAGGGGGCCGCGTGCGGATCGTGGGCCAGCAAATGGTCGTGCCGCCGCAGGAACTCGCCAAAGGGGTCTTTTTCCTGGACCTGCCCAAAGAAAAAGCCCTTGGACAAAAGCATAAAATTCAGTTTGAAATATGGTCCGGCGATAAAAAGCTGGAAGAAGTTTCGACCAATTTCCTCGGACCTCTCTGAACCTGATTCATCACCCTTAATCCATTGATTATGAACTGGGGATATAAAATTGCGGCACTGTACACAGCCTTTGTGCTGATGATCCTGGTGCTGGTATTTGCCGCCTCCCGGCAGAGCTACAACCTGGTGACAAAAGACTACTACGCCGAAGAGATTCGATATGGCGAGCGCATGGAGGAAATCCGGAACGCGCAGGCCCTCACGAATCCGGTAAAAATCAGCTACGAAGGCGATCTGCGGCAGGTCTCTGTGTCTTTTCCTGAAGAGATGCGCACACCCAAAGGAGAGATTGTGATGTACCGTCCTTCGGACGAGCGGGCCGACAAGCGTTTCGATCTTGCTCCCGATGCCGCAACTGGCATACAGCAGGTGGAGACCGGAAGCCTGAGCCGAGGCCTGTGGCGGGTGCAGCTCCGCTGGGAAGCGGACGGAAAAGCCTATTTCCAGGAGCAAGTGCTGGTCCTATGACGGCGATGTGGCCAGCCCTGCTGCTCGGTCTTGCGGGCAACCTCCACTGCGCAGGGATGTGCGGCGGGATCGCTCTGGCCCTGCCGGGCAGGGGCGGACAGTGGCAACGGGTCTTGCCGGGCCGCCTGATGTACCAGGCCGGACGCATCACCACCTATGCCCTGCTGGGGGCCATCGCGGGCCTGTTTGGAAAAAGTCTTTCACTGGCGGGCTGGCAGCAGGGCCTTTCGGTGGCGCTGGGGCTGTTTATCCTGCTGCTGACCTTTTTTACTGCCGGGTCAGAGTCCCGCTTTCTGAGCATTCCGCTGGTGTCGCGGGCGATGGGGCAGCTCCGCATGCGCCTGGGGCACTTTTTGAAGCGCGACAGCTCCGCAGCCTTGTTTAATCTGGGCATTCTCAATGGCCTGCTGCCCTGCGGCTTCGTATATCTGGCCCTGGCAGGCGCTGTGGCTGCGGGCGAAGTCGGCAACGCTATGCTGTATATGGCGATATTCGGGGCAGCCACCCTGCCGACGATGCTTACCCTGTCCTTGCTGGGGAGTTTTAAGCCTGCACTTTTCCGGAACGTATCGCGTCCGGTGCTGCTGGGCTTAAGTTTTTTGTTTGCGATTGTCTTGATTCTGAGGGGATTAAACCTCGGGATTCCCTACCTCAGTCCGGAGCTTGGGCTTGTGGGGAGCGAGGCGCTTTGTCACTGAGCATAGAGGCAGATAGAAATAAGTTTCTTATTTTTACCTGATTATCTACCCCTTTTCATGAAAAAATCTCTTCTCCTTTGTCTGCTGATAGGTCTGTCGGGTGTGGCATTGGCCCAGAACCTTGTGAGTGTTACCTATCTGGGTGCTAAGTCCAAAAACCAGCTTCTGAACCAGTTTGGTGTGCCCTTCATTCAGTTTGGAGCTAAATACTACCGCATTACCTATATGACGCTGGATGTGCATGGCCAGCCCGATACCGCTTCGGGCCTCGCCGCCGTTCCGGACAACCTGATCAACAAATACCCCCGCCTGGTCTATCAGCACGGTACCGCCTCGTCCCGCTTTGATGTGCCTTCTTACAATGTTGTGGGCGGTGGCGAAGGGATCATCGGGCAGCTTTGCGCAGGCCTGGGCTATATTGCCTATTTGCCCGACTACCTCGGCATGGGCACCTCTCACGGATTTCACCCCTATGTGCATGCCGCCAGCGAAGCCTCTGCCGCACTCGATATGCTCCGCGCTGCCGATGCATTTGAAGCGCAGTTGCTGGCACGCTCCAATGATCAGTTGTTTATCACAGGCTACTCACAGGGAGGCCACGCTGCGATGGCCCTTCACCGGGAAATTGAGAAAAACCACGCTGCCGAATTTACCGTCACAGCCGCTTCGCACATGTCGGGACCTTACAGCATTTCGGGCGTGATGCGCGACCTCGTGCTTTCAGATGAGATTTATTATTTCCCGGCATATATCCCCAATTTTATCCTGGGCTATCAGACGGTCTATGGAAACCTGTTTACGAACCTGACCCAGGTGTTTAAACCTGCCTATGCGGCCCTGGTCCAGCAATATTACACCGGAACGATAAACCTCACCGACCTCAATACCCAACTGATCGCCCTGCTTACTGCAAACGAAGGCGACTCGCATCCCCGCAGGATGTTTCAGGACAGCCTCCTGCTGGCGGTCAATTCGGATTCGCTGCACCCGATCAATATCGCAATGGCCGCCAATGATGTTTATACGGACTGGGCGCCTCAGTCGCCGATGCGCATTTACTATTGCACCGCCGACGATCAGGTGCCTTTTGAAAACAGCATTGTGGCCCGCGACAGCCTGCTCTCTGTGGTGACCCAGGACTTTCAGGTGGTGGATGTAAACCCCAGTGCCGACCACGGGGGCTGCGTACTCCCTGCACTGACCAACACGGTGCTGTTTTTTGGCAGCCTTCAGCAGATCTCGACTGCGGTCGAAGACCCGGCGGCAGAGATTGTGCTGGCACCGAACCCCGCACAGGGCCTGGCGATCCTTCGTAATATACCTGCGGCTGGTCAGGTGAGCCTCACTGATGTGAGCGGAAAAACGGTGTATTCACAGGCCACGGGCTATACAGCAGAGGTTCCGGTAGATGTATCCGGCCTGGCAAATGGTCTGTATATCATTCGTTTTCAGGGAAATGGCTATTTCTGGCAGGATAAACTGTCGGTAGCGCACTGAGCCTACAAACTATCGGGGCGCGTATAGACGCGCCATCGCCTGCCGATGCGGTATTTGTCCCGGCCCAGGGCTTTGACAGCGGCACCGCTGATGAGCAGCATGCCTGTGAGGCTGATGTCGGCGGGCTGGGGCGGATCGTCGAGCAGCAAAGCGCCCATCACGGAGGAGCAGACGAGGATACCTCCGGTCAGGTTTACCGCCGTCGAATATCCGTGCCGCAAACGCCGCCAGGCGGTGGGCCGCTGGTCATAGATGAGATAGATGTCGCGCAGATACACCCGGTCCTCCCAGGAGGCATCGGCACAGGAGAGCAGTATGCTGCTGTCACCCAGGGACTCGATACGGCCATAGCGGATATTTCCCTGCTGGTCGAGGATGCGGATGGCGTCGCCTATGTGAAAACGCAGGTAGCTGCGCCCGCCGGATTTTTCCACCGAAAGGCAGGGCTGCGCAGAGAGTGTCCCCAGGAGGAGGAGCAGTCCGAGCAGAGATATGCCAGAGCGATATGGCGTAACAGCGAGCATTGGATTAAGCTACGAAAAAAAAGCGAAGCCGGGCGGAAATGTAAGAGGATCGGGAAAAAAGACAGGTACGCTCCATCGCTCCGGAAATAAAAAAAAGCCTCATACGAACTGTATGAGGCTTTTTTGTGGCGCAAGGGGGAATCGAACCCCCGACCTTGGGGTTATGAATCCCACGCTCTAACCGACTGAGCTACCGCGCCGGATTTTTTGAGTGGGCAAATGTACACCTAAGTTACGGAAAAATCAAACTCTGGTTTTACATCATCTTCAGAAACGCAACCTCCTGCTCAGACAAAATCCGCCAGTGTCCTCGCGGCAGGTTCTTCTTTGTGAGGTGGCCGATAGATACGCGGTCGAGCGCCGTAACTTCATAGCCGATGTGCTCCATCATCCGCCGCACAATGCGGTTGCGGCCAATGTGGATTTCGAGACCGATCTCGTTGGGCTTGCCGCCGTCCACATAGTCAATTTTGTCCACCTGGGCGAGGCCATCTTCCAGCTCCACTCCTTTGACGAGTTTCTGCATGTCTTCGGGCAGCATGTCTTTGTTGAGGCGGGCATAATAGACCTTCTTCACCTTATAAGAAGGATGGGTCATTTTTTCTGTCAGCTCGCCGTCGTTGGTGAGCAGCAGCAGGCCGGTGGTATTGCGGTCGAGGCGGCCTACCGGAAACACGCGCTCGCGGGTCGCTTTGTGAATCGCTTCGAGCACCGTCTGGCGGCCTTCGGGGTCCTCGGTTGTGGTGATGGTATTTTTGGGCTTGTTGAGCAGGATATAGATGAACTTTTTGCTTTCGAGCACCTTACCCTTAAACTCGACCTTATCTGTGCGCGGCACAATTTTTCTTCCCAGTTCGGTCACCACTTCGCCATTCACCGTGATTTCGCCCCGCAAAATCAACTGGTCTGCGTCGCGGCGTGAGCAGATGCCTGCCTGCGCAATAAAGCGGTTGAGGCGGGTCGGGTCAAATGGGCTGGGCCTTGGCGGCAGGCGGGGTGCCGCAGGTTTGCGTGCCGGGGCGGCAGTACCTCCGTCGGGACGGTCTCTGTCGTTTCGCTCCATTTCTGCACGCGAGGTCAGGGGCCTGCTCGACGTGCTCTGGTCCTTGCGTTTGGGTGGGGCGGAGGCAGCGCTTTTTTTACGCTTCGGCGCCTTCTGCCCCGGAATTTCCTTCCAGAACGGTTTTTTCTTCCCCGGGTCTTTCTTCTCCATGTTCGTTAAGGCTTGTGTCTCCCTGCTCCTGCTGCTGCCGGAACAGTTCGAGATGTTCTTCTGCCAGTTCTTCAAATTCTTTCAGGCGGGGCAAATCGCTGAGGTCGCGCAGTCCGAAGTACTGCATAAAAAAGGGACTGCTGCGGTAGAGCAGGGGCCTGCCCGGCGCTTCGGAGCGGCCCATGATTTCGATCAGGTTGCGGTCGAGCAATTTCTGAATGGCGTAGTCGCAGTTTACACCCCGGATAAACTCTACCTCTGTCTTTGTCACCGGCTGCCGGTAGGCAATGATCGAAAGCACTTCCAGCGCTGCACGGGAGAGCTGCTTGCGGTTTTTTTGCGCCACCGCCCGGCGGATAAACGGGTAGTAGGCAGGTTTGGTAAAAAACTGGTAGCCCCCGGCGACGCTGCGCACTTCGAAAGGGTAGGCATCGTCCTGGTATTTTTGCGTCAGGCTCTCCAGAATTGCTTTTATTTCGCCTTCGGTCAAACCTGCGTAAGTATCTGGCTGCACTTCGTCATTTTCTGCTCCGCCTTCTTCCTCTTCGGGCGCTTCACGCCTTCCCTGCAGCACTTCCAGAATGGCGGCTGGCAGGGCTGGCTGCTCCGAAGCAAAGACAATCGCCTCGATAATCCGGCTCAAATCGGCATGCATCTCACTGACAATTAGGCTACAAAGGTAGGGGCTGCGAAGCTCAGCTACAAACGCATTCTTAGGCATCGAAACCTCTGCTTTTTTAGCGTCATTTTCGCCTTCGGACAGGGTTTTCCTCACAAAAGGTCAGAAACAGCATGTAAGATTTTGAGGGAAATGTGTAAAAAACCCTCCTAATTCGCCTATTATCAGGCACTTGCTTCATTCCGAATACCGGATAATTCGCCATTTAAGCGCATATACACCCATTCATGTAAAAATATTCACGGTCGGGGTGAATTGCCGTGAAATTATGGGTCACTGTGCGTCATATTAGCATCACCAAACGCAAACATCTCCAGGCAATGAAAAAGGTTTTCTTCGTTCTCTTTTCTACGCTCTTTTTCGTGCACCTTTCAGCACGCACACTTTACACCAGCGGCATCGGTGCCGGCGAATGGGCAGACGCTCAAAGCTGGAGCCTCGACCCCGACCAGTTTGTACCTACTGAGATTCCTGTGGCTTCGGATAATATCGTGATCCTCCACACACTCACCCATTATATCGGCGAAGGATATACCCACTCCGGCAATATCTCTGTCGCTAAAACAGGCGCATACGAAATCTTCGGCGCTTTCGAATCTACCCAGTCATATGAGTTCACCGGAAGCCTGATGCAGGTAGAAGGGATGCTGCTCGTATCTGGCAACTTCCGCCTCAACAGCAGCAATGGCCGCCTGGTGCTCAGCGACGCTTCGCTCGCCTTTTTTGGCCGCGACCTCACCCTGGAAAACGGCCGTGCTGAATTTAACAACACAAGCTGCGGCACTGCCGAAGTATCAGGCACCCTCGCCCTGCCCGGCGCTTCGATGGAACTCGCCGGAAACGGCAGTCTGGTAGCAGCCAACCTCCGCGTATGGGACGTTACAGGCCGCGAGATCATGTCTTCTGAAGCGCGTATCGCTGCTTCCAAACGCATCGCCCAGGGCTTCAAACTGTTTGACAGCAGCAGCAACTGCGAAATAGGCGAGCCGGTAGTACGCGGCACCGCGCAGTTTGACTCTCCCGAACTTGCCCCTTCTTCTCCTGAGGTGTTTCCGAATCCAGCCACTGCCGGTCTTGTATTTGTGCGCCACACAGGCCTGGAGCCGGGTGCCTATGTTTCTCTGGACATCCGCAGCCTCACCGGCCAGTCTCTCGCTGCCTACAAAGGCTATGCAGGTGACGGTGGCCGCTTCCAGACACGCCTCGATTTCGACCTCAATCCCGGAATGTATATGGTCGTTCTTGTCTCCGGCGGACGCCAATATTCCTCCGCACTGCAGGTATATTGAAAAGAAAACAGCTATTTCTGAAGATAAATGAAGAGGGCGGGAAAAAGCATCCCCGCCCTTTTTTATTTTTGTCAAAACTTGAGCTAATTTTGGCAACCTTCGGGTACTTATACATGCCGCGTCGGTAAAGCCTTCGGATATGAACTCTTCCCTTCTGCTGAACCTCAGTCTGTTTCTCCCTTTGCTGGGAATCCCGCTGATCCTGTTGCTGCCCCGCCAGTCGGCAAAGGTGCTGGCACTGGTCTTCTCCCTGCTTACGCTGGTTTGCGGTGCGCTTCTGTATGCCTCCTTTCCGGGAGGGGCGGCGGGCACCCACGAGGTCGAGTTTCTTTATTTTGCGGAGGCCGAATGGTTTACTGCGCCGGGCTTTGATATTTCCTTTGCCATTGGGGTAGATGGGGTTTCCTCCTGGCTTTTGGTTCTGGCGGCCCTTATTTTTCCGGTGCTGGTGCTTTTTTCATGGAAGCGCATCCAGGGTCAGGAAAAACTGTACTACCTGCTGCTGCTGCTGCTGCAAACGGGTGTGCTGGGCTACTTTGTGTCGCTCGACCTGCTGCTGATGTATGTCTTCTTTGAAATGGTGCTGATCCCGACAGTTTTCCTGATCGGCATCTGGGGCGGTGCAGAAAAGCAGGCGGCTTCGCTGAAGTTTTTTGTCTATACGCTGGTAGGCTCTCTGCTGATGCTGGTTTCGATCATTTATCTGGGGGTAAATGCCACCGGAGAAGGAATCACCACCGATTATTTTGTGATCCGCCAGGCGCTCGAAGCCAATGCCTCAGGGGTATTTCCGATCGAAGTGAAGCAGTGGCTTTTCCTGGGCTTTTTCATCAGCTTCGCAATCAAGACCCCGCTTTTCCCGCTGCATACCTGGCAGCCTGCCGCCTACAGCCAATCTTCTCTCGCAGGCGCGGTGGTGATGGGTGCATTGCTCTCCAAAATGGGAACCTACGGTTTTATCCGCTTTTGTATCGAGCTGTTTCCGGAAGTTTCGGCCTCTTTCGCTCCCTGGATTGGGGGCCTTGCTGTGATCAGCATTATATATGGCGCGTATCTGGCCACCCAGCAAAAAGAGGTGCGTCAGGTGATTGCCTACTCTTCGCTTTCTCACCTGGGCTTTATCGTGCTGGGCATTTTTGCTTTTTCGGGCGAAGCGATGAGCGGCGCAGTGCTGCAAATGACAGCGCACGGCGTATCCACGGCGGCGCTTTTCCTGCTGGCAGAGATGATGTATGAGCGCAGCGGCAGCCGTGAGATCAGCGCCCACAAGGGACTCGCTGCGGGTGCGCCTGTGTTCGCTTTTCTGTTTGTGTTTACGGTGATGGCCTCTGTGGGTCTGCCCGGCCTCAGCGGATTTGTGGGTGAGTTCCTGATCCTGATCGGATCCTTCGGCTCGGCTGCCTTGCCTTCTTTCCTCACCGTCATCGGTACGCTGGGGGTTGTGCTCGCAGCCGTTTACCTGCTCAACCTCACCCGCAAAATGTGGTTTGGCCCGGCAGAAGGGCAGATCACTGACCTGAAAGGTGCTGAAGTTGCGCTGCTGCTTCCTTTTGTGATCCTGATGCTCTGGATCGGACTGAATGCAACTCCTTTTCAGTTGCAGATCAACCCCGGCACGCAGGAGATTGTACGGGTGGCAAGTGAGCGCGCATCGCTGCAAACGTACGACGACGAGTCTGCTGTTCCCGGCACCCCGACAGACGTACCCGCACCTGTGGCCGCGCCTGCTGTGCAGCACTGATCTAAAAACAATCGCTTTTCAGGATCGTAGAGACAATGGACCGGATCAACTCCCGGCGCTGCTCTAATGTCCACTCCTGCGGGCGCACATACTGATAAAAGTTGGCCCCTTCCAGCAGGGAGATAATCATGTCCGAGGCTTTCTGCGGGTCGCGTACGGAGATGATGCCGTTCTGGCTGGCAAATTCGATTTCGAGCATAAGCCGCGAGGCCAGCGTTTCGTATAAAGCCACAAACTGCCGGCGCACTTCCGGGTCGCGGAGGCCGAGGGTATAGCAGTTGTAATAGACAGCGTGGTTCACAAACATATCCCAGTTGAGCCGGGAAATCACTTCGAGCACATCTTCCCAGCGCATGGCAGGGTCATTTTCGCGCGAAAAGTCGGGAAGCAACTGGTTGGAGTAGGTCGCAATAATGTACTCGATCAGGCCGGAGACCATCGCTTCCTTTGTCGAAAAATAATGGATAAGCAGGCTGGGATTTACCTTCATCCGTTTGGCGATCTTGGCAATAGAGGCCCCCTCGAAGCCCTCCTCGATGATCACGTCGTAGAAATGTGAAAGTATTTCCGGTCGCCTTACGTTAGCCTTACTTTTTCGTCCCATGTACAGAGCGGTTGTTTGTGGTCACCCATTTCAACAAGTAGCGAAATTATAAAATATTTTACATTGAAAATATGTCAAGTTCGTAGATTAATGCACTCCCTCCCGAAATAAGTTTTCCACCAATCTCCGGAATATCTTTCCCTGGGCCTCGAAGCTTTCCTGATCGGCCAGGATCCGCTGGTAAAAATTGAATCCTTCTACCCATGAGATTAGTATATGCGCACTTTGGGATGGATCGGACACTTTTATAAGCCCCGCATCTGCAGCGCGGGTAATTTCATGGCATAAATGTTCGTGAAAGCGGGCAAATGTCTGCTGAAACCGCGCCCTGACACCTTCATCTCTGAATATCAGGGTGTAACAACTGTAAAAAACGCGGCCATCTGCGAGATTTTCCCATGCCGGACTAAAAAGAGCGTCTATGACTGTCTCAAAACGAGCCTCAGGGCTTTGTTTCTCCTCCAACATAGGCAAAAATCGGTTTTCATACAACTCCATCAGCCAAACTATCAGGGCCTGGATCATATCTTCTTTCGTGGGGAAATAGTGCATCAGCAGGCTGGACCGGATTCCCATACGCCGCGAAAGCTTCACCGTGGATGCCCCTTCGAGTCCCTCTTCGATAATCAGGTGATAAAAATGCTCGAGTATTTCTAAGCGACGAACCGCTACCAGACTTTTTCTTCCCATAATGTCAGGATACCCTGATTTTTATTGAGCGTCTGCTCAGTTTTTTTGTAATTTGTGTAATATTAGGCATAAAATCCTACCCTGATGAAAAAGACTTCACTACTCCTCTCTCTCATCCTCTCCACCGCGCTGCTCCCTGCCCAGGAAGACGTGCGCAAAGCCTGGCAAACACAGATGATTATGGCCGAAAAAGGCGACACCATTCGTCTGCCGGAAGGAACCTTCCAGCTGAAAGGTACTCTTTCGCTGGATGAAAAAGAAAACATTGTGATCCTGGGCGCAGGCATGGGCAAAACGGTGCTCTCCTTCAAAGGACAAACTGAAGGCGCCGAAGGCCTGCGGATCTCCAACTGCCGCAACATCCAGCTCATCGGCTTCACGGCCGAAGATGCCAAAGGCGACTGCATCAAAGTGATGGCGACCGAAGGCATCCGTTTTTACGATGTGAAAGTGGCCTGGACCGGCAAGCCCAAAGCCTCGAATGGCGCCTATGGCTTTTATCCGGTGCAATGCACCAATGTGCTGATTGACCATTGCGAAGCCATCGGCGCTTCGGATGCCGGGATTTATGTGGGCCAGTCGCACAATATCGTGGTGCGCAACTCGCGCGCAGCCTACAATGTTGCCGGTATCGAAATCGAAAACTCTACCCTGGCCGATGTGCATGACTGTGAGGCATATATGAATACGGGCGGTATTCTGGTATTCGATCTGCCCGACCTGCCTAAGAAAAAAGGCGGCAACGTGCGTGTGTACAACAACAAGGTGATTGAAAACAACTACCGCAATTTTGCCCCGAAAGGAAATACGGTCGCAACGGTTCCTCCCGGCACGGGCATCATGGTGCTGGCCGCCAACCATGTCGAGGTATATAACAACGAAATCTCCCGCAACATCACCGCCCAGACCGCTGT
>RDXT01000242.1 GCA_004292985.1 Bacteroidota bacterium | reverse complement strand
TCCCGAAGAAATCCGCTCCACCTCCATGCTCAATGCCCGTCTGGCAGCCAACAGCCAGGCCAGCCGCGACTTTGACGAATGGTGCCTCCGGCAGTTGCCTGAGCTGCCCCTGCCCGCCCGCGTGCTCGATCTTGGGGCAGGTACGGGCAAACAGGTGCAGTTATTTGCGCCTTTGTTTACCCCGCGTTCGGAGTTCTGGGCGCTTGACAGCTCGGGGGAAAGCCTGGCGCAGCTACAGCAAAGCTATCAGGCCCCCCCTGCCCTGCACATAAAAGAGGGTAGCTTCGACGAACTGGAGCAATATCCGGAACTGATCGCAGACACATTTGACCTGATCTATGCCTCCTACGCCTTATATTATACCCACGCATTGCCGCATGTGATCCGCGAGGTACACCGCCTGCTCAAACCGGGAGGGGTATTCTGGGTAATCGCGCCGTATATGGGGACCAATGACGAATTTTTGCGGATTATCCGCCCCCTGCACGAGGTGGATGCCTTTATGGACTATGTATTTGACCAGTTTCATGCAGAAGTGGTGCAGGAAAGTGAGAAAGCGGGCTTCCGGAGCCTGAAACCGTCCTTATTTCGCAACAAAATTCGCTTTGATACGCCCGAAGCCTTTATGAAGTACCTTTCGCACTCCTTATT
The DNA here is from genome assembly GCA_004292985.1 of Bacteroidota bacterium. Taxonomy (GTDB): domain Bacteria; phylum Bacteroidota; class Bacteroidia; order J057; family J057; genus RDXT01. The sequence continues at coordinate 2,863 of RDXT01000242.1, read as the reverse complement.
TTACCGCGCCGGGCATGATGAGGCCATTTTGGAGGCGGTTGGGAAGGAAATTGCGGAGAAAGGGGCCTTTACAGTAAGTAAGAATGTGATTTCGCTTCAGTTGAGGAAGTGAGTAGCTGCGTAAGGGCGACTTTAGCCGCCCAAATACCTGCTCCTGCTCGCGAGCGGTCTACGACCTGAAGCGATGTCTAAGCAGCGACTCAAGTAGCCGCTACCTCACAAAGATTTGAGCCGCAGGGCGGCAGCTTCGAGGGTCGCATTTTCTTTGGCGAAACAAAAACGCACCACACCTTCATCGCGCCCTTCGGCATAAAACACTGACACCGGAATGCAGGCTACGCCCTGGGTGCGGGTAAGCCAGAGCGAAAACTCGGTATCGGAAAGGTCCGAAATACGGCCATAGCGCATCAGCTGGAAATAGGCCCCGGCGGCGGGCAGCGGCTCAAATCGCGAACCTTCCATCAGAGATAAAAAGAGGTCGCGTTTGGCCTGGTAAAAGTGCTTCAGGTTCCAGACCTCATCGCTGCGGTCTTCTATATAGGAAGCGATGGCGTGCTGAAAGGGCGTGCTGGTGGCAAACACCGAAAACTGATGCACCTTCCGGATTTCGGCGCTGAGTTCCGGGGCGGCGAGGGCATAGCCCACTTTCCATCCGGTGGTATGGAGGGTTTTGCCAAAGGACGACAGGACCACGCTGCGGTTTCGCAATGCCTCTACCCCGCAAATGCTGAGGTGCTGATGACCATCGAAGGTGATAAACTCATACACTTCGTCTGCAATGACCATAAAGGGATGCTTCTCCGAAAGCGATACAAGTTCCTGAATATCAGCCGAATCTATCATACTCCCTGCCGGATTGTGGGGGGAGTTAATCAGAATGGCGCGGGTGCGGGGACTGAGGGCCGTTGCTACCTGGTCCCAGGGAATGCGGTAGTTGGGAAAGCTGAGCGGGATCGCCACCGGAGTGCCTCCTGCCAGGCGGATCAGGGGAATGTAGGCATCATAGGCGGGCTCAAACACAATCACTTCGTCGCCCGGATGCACCAGGGCCTGAAGGGTGCTGAGAAGTCCTTCGGTAGCTCCGGTGCTAACGGTGATTTCACTGATCGGGTCAAATGCCGCGCCATACGCTTCGCTGACCTGCCGGGCGATGGCTTCGCGCAGGCGCAGGAGGCCCGGCATCGGCGCATATTGGTTGTGTCCGGCCCGCATGGCGGCTTCGGCGCGGGTGATCAGGTCCGGGTCACAGGGGAAGTCCGGGAAGCCCTGGGCCAGGTTAATGGCCTTGTGTTCTGCGGCCAGGGCCGACATCACAGTGAAGATATTCGTGCCCACACCGGGCAATTTGCTGTGCAGCGAAGGGCTCATAGGCGTCGTCTGAGGATTAAATACAGGGATTTTCGTGAAATACACCTCAATACAGGCGGCAATTCCAACAAATGTATTATTTTTACAAACTAACATCTAACCTAACTCTAACGCTCGGAGCATGAATCCTCATTCCCTGCTTTCTGTTGGCCGGATTTTACCTCACCTGATTGTGGCAATGGCGCTCAGCCTGACTGCCTGCAAGCCTGACGGCTTTATCAACAAAGTGAAGTATAACGGCGAAAAGTACGTAAACACCTGTGAGAGCTTCACGGCATCCGTGAATAAGTTGATCCAGAACAACAATGATCCCAACAAGCTCCGGGTGGCTGCGTATGACAATACGGACTTTACGTATTACTACCTGGAACCAGGTCAGTTTGAAATCAAGGGCGACACGCTCTATTTCCGTCTGGCCCAGGATCTCGAATACGGCCACTACCTGGCAAAAGGGGTTTCTGTGCATGTGAATGCTGCTTACAAAGCCGCAGACAATATCCGCAGCCTCGAAGCGGATGCTGAAGGAAAAATCGGAACGCTGGTCGTAGATCAGGCCTATTTCCTGGCACACCGCAAGCCTTTTTTCCTCTACAAATTTCCCCTTGCCGGAAAAGATGTCTCCGGAAAACAACTGATGCTCTCTTTTGCCATTGTCAAATATGACAAAACAGGCAAAATCAAACAGTATTTCTGCGAAACAGATGCTACGCCGATCGGCACGGCCCTGCCTGCCTGCTGTACCGCCAAACCCTGGGAAGTAGCCCGCCTCCAGTCGGTGGTGGAGGTTCCCAAGCTCGACCTGAAAGAGGAAAAGTTTGTGTATGAAGGCTTTACCGGAACGATAGACGTGCAGTTTGCCGAAGGTTCTGCCAACGTAGGCGACGACTCGACCTTTTCTGCCTCCATCATTCAGTCCTATGTAAACAAATACAATGGCCTGAACTACAAGATTTCCTACCTCGACCTGAGCGGTTATGCCTCTCCGGGCGGCAAGGAAGACCGCAACCTGAAGCTCTCCCAGCAGCGCGCAGACGCGGTACGCCTGGGCCTCAAAGGCCTCGCCAATGGCCCTGACTCTACCCGCATCACGGCATCCGGACGCGGCGAAGACTGGGAGCGTGTGAAACTCATGACCCAGACAACGGCTTTGCTGAGCGCTTCACAAAAGGCTGAGGTGCTGGCCATTTGCAATGATGGCGAACTGAACAACGACGCCAAAGAGGCCAAACTCCGCAAGCTCTCCTACTGGAAAGTGCTGATAGATGCGGTACTGGTACCTGCACGCCATACCTTCGCCGTGATGGACTTCGAAAACCAGAGCAGCCTGCCCAAAATCGGACGCTTTACCCAGCGCCTGCCTGTGGCTTCGCTTCAACTGGAAGATGTAGCCAAAACCGTGGTGAGCGCCGGTCCTTACCAGGCAGGTAAAGACATTAATAAGGAGATCACCTCCATTGACGACCTCCTGACCAAAACGGCTACGCCGAACCTCTAC
>RDXT01000241.1 GCA_004292985.1 Bacteroidota bacterium | reverse complement strand
ACAGAGTTTCCGGTGCTGATCGTACCCGAAGCCTGTAATTTTGAGCAGTTTAAGCACATTGCCTACGCGACCGACTATCTCGAAGACGATATCCGGGTCATTGACGAGGTGCTGTATTTTGCCCGGAAACACCACGCCAAACTCTCCTGCATCCATGTGCGCACCAAGCCCGATACGAGCAAGGACGATTACAAAAACGAACTGCTCAAACGGGCCTATTATTATGACATGACCCACGACCATATTGACTTCCGGGTCATCAACCACGAAGATGTGGTCACCGGCATTACCCACTTTGTCAACTGGAAAGAGATTGACCTGCTGGTGATGCTTACCCACCATCACAGTGGCATCGGCAAGCTCTTCCATCACAGCAACAGCCGCGAAATGGCCCTACTTACGCATATTCCGCTGTGGGTCTATCCGATGAAACGCCAGCCCGTACCTGCAATTTCTTAAGCATTTTCTGCTATGACGATCAAAATTTCTGCTGACAAAACCCTGAAACAGATTTCGGAGGAGTTTAGCGCCAAATTCCCCTATCTCAGGCTCAAATTTTATAGCGAAGCCCATGCTGTGGGAGAAAAAAGCTCGCTCTGGGATACGCTGAACATGAGCCTTCCGATCTCTGAAGTAGGAAAATTTGACCATGAGGAAGAACTCCACCTCGATGGCCACCTCAAAACAGCTACCCTCGAGCAGGAGTTCCAGCGCCTCTATGGCATCGGCCTGCAGGTATTCCGGCAGGATGGCAAAGAATGGATCCAAACAAGCAATACCGATCACTGGACCCTGGCCCAGCAAAACCGCGAAGGCCATGCGGATAGTATAACGGGTGTGAATATCTGAAAAAACGTAGTGGTTAAGTGAGTAGTTTTCGGCCCCGGATACACAGATGTCCGGGGCTTGTTATGTTTGCAGACTCCGGGTATATTTGATTTATCATGGAAAAGATGAACGAACACGAGCAGGCCTCCCGGCTGAAGGCCATCATTGATACCGCCATCGACGGGATTATCACCATAGATACGACAGGGGATATCGAGAGCATTAACCCTGCGGCGGCCCGGCTCTTTGGGTATCAGGCCGAAGAGGTGATCGGAAAAAACATTACCCTGCTGATGCCCGATCCCTATCACAGCCAGCATGCCGGGTATATGGAACGCTACCTGCAAACGGGAGAAAAAAGGATCATCGGAATTGGTCGCGAAGTGGCAGGTAAACGAAAAGATGGAAGCGTGTTCCCGTTTCGCCTCGCCATCAGTGAGGTAAAGCTGGTGGATGGAGTGCATATTTTTACCGGAATCATCCACGACCTCAGCCGCGAAAAGCAGGCCGAAGAGCAGCTTCGCCATTATGCCGCCGAACTCGAACGCAGCAATAAGGAACTGGAGAATTTCGCATATGTGTCCTCGCACGACCTCCAGGAACCGCTGCGGAAAATACAGGCCTTTGGCAGCAGGCTCCAGGAGCGGGAGCGGGAAAATCTGGGCGAGCAGGGCGCAGACTACCTCGACCGGATGCTCAATGCCGCCCAGCGCATGCAAACGCTGATCAACGACCTGCTGACCTTTTCGCGGGTCTCCACCCGCACACAGCCTTTTGTGCCGGTAAATCTCAATCGGGTGGTGAAAGAGGTGCTATCCGACCTCGAAATCTCGATCCGCGAAGCCGATGCCCACATCGAAACAGGGCCGCTGCCTGTGGTTCCCGGAGACCCGACGCAGATGCGACAGCTTTTTCAAAACCTCATCAGCAATGCTGTCAAATTCCGCAAGGACGGGCAAGCGCCGGAAATTCATATCTACGAGCAGCGGCACCCCGGAGCCGTAGCGGGCATAGACCCGATCGAATTACATGTAAAAGACAATGGGATCGGCTTTGACGAAAAATACCTCGACCGTATTTTTGATATTTTCCAGCGCCTCGAAGGGCGCAAGTATCCCGGCTCCGGAGTAGGCCTCTCGATCTGCCGCCGGATCGCAACGCGCCACGGAGGAACGCTCACCGCAAAAAGCCAGCCCGGCGAAGGAACAACTTTTATCATCACGCTGTCTGCCCAAAATCTCCCGGAGTCCGGGCAATAATCTATATGTTTGCCGTATGTCCACTCCTAAAACAAATCCCATCTGTCTGCTCATCGCCGATGATGATACCGAAGACCGGATGCTTACCATCGAGGCCCTGGAAGAAAACCGCCTGCACAACCCGATTCAGTGGGTCGAAAACGGAGAGTATCTCATGGATTATCTCCACAACCGCAACGGGTTTGAGGACAAATCGCAATACCCGCGCCCGGGCCTGATTTTGCTCGACCTCAATATGCCCCGCAAAGATGGCCGCGAAGCCCTCCGCGAAATCAAGGCCGACCCCCGCCTGCAAAGCATCCCGGTGGTGGTGCTCACGACCTCCAAGGCCGAAGAGGACATTATCCGCAGCTATGCATTAGGGGTTAACTCCTTCATTACCAAGCCTGTGCGTTTCGAGGCCCTGGTAGATGTAATGCGTACCCTCAGTAAATATTGGTTTGAAATTGTCGAACTTCCTGAATGATCGTTTTGTGAGAGACCCTATCGCCATCCTTCTCGTTGACGACGATGAAGAAGATTATATGCTCACCCGCGACATCATCGAGCGGGTAAATCACCAGCGCTATACGGTGGACTGGGTGGACAATTACGAAAAGGCCAGAGAGGCGATCGCCCGGCAGCAGCACGATGTCTATCTGATAGACTACCGCCTCGGAGCCATGAGCGGTCTGGAGTTGCTGCGGGAATTTGTAGAAAAAGGCTGTGAATGCCCCATGATCCTGCTCACCGGACAGGGAGACATCGAGGTGGACGCCCAGGCGATGAAAGCCGGAGCCTCCGACTACCTGATCAAAAGTCAGCTGAATACGGACCAGTTTGAGCGCTCGATCCGCTATGCCCTTCAGCAAAGCAATAACCTCCGCGAAATCCGCAGCTTTAATACCGACCTGGAAGCCCGTGTCGAAAAGCGCACCCAGGCCCTGCGGCAGGCGGTGCTCGACCTGCGGCAAAGCCAGCAGTTGTACAACTCGATTGCGGCCAACTTCCCCAGCGGCTTTCTGCTGGTGCTCAACCGCGACTACCGCCTCGAACTGGCCGACGGCAGCGAAATCGGCGTACTGGGCGCGCGGTACAAGGGCAATCTGGCAGGCGAAGTGATTACCGACATTATTTCTGAGCATGAACGGCAGGCACTGGAGCCTTTTCTCAACCACACCTTTGAAGGTGCCAGCAGTACCTGCGAACTGCCGCTGGGAGAGTTCATTTTTTCGTTCCGGGGTGTGCCGCTGCTCGATCCCGATGGCAACATCAGCCGGATTCTGGTCGTGTGCAACAATATTACCCCCCAGAAACAGGCTGAGGCTGAGGTACATAACGCCCTGCTGAAAGAGCGGCAGCTCAACGAACTCAAGTCGCGCTTTATCTCTATGGCTTCGCATGAGTTCCGCACGCCCCTGGGCACCATCCTCTCTTCGGCCTCCCTTATTGCCCGCTAT
>RDXT01000240.1 GCA_004292985.1 Bacteroidota bacterium | reverse complement strand
GTGAAGGCTTGCAGGGCATCACTGACAAAGGCCGCAGGCAGGCCGGAGAGACGCGCCTGGTGCTCGTCGGCGGTCAGCGGCTCCTTGGTACCGTCCAGTGTCACAAACGGTGAGAGAATCTGCCAGAGGGTGTCGGGTGCCTGATCGAGTTGCCGGGCGATGAACAGCACCTGCTCGTCGAGAAAGTCGCGCAGCACGTCGCCAATGCCGCCCATCTGGTCCAGGGCGGCGTGGGTGAAGGTGGCTTCTGCCTTGCGATACTCGTCGCCAGTGATTTGCAGGTAGAGTTTGTCTAAAAACACCTGTAAATAAGGCAGTTGGATGCTGAGGGTTTTTTCTTCGCCCCGGATTTTGTCAAAAATACCCTGGGCGATGGCGTCTTCTTCGCTGCTTTGGAGGCGCACGTTGCTGGTCTTGCGGCTGCCCACGCCCCGGATGACCGTTTGTACCTTGTCGAGGTTCATGGGTTCCACGCGCAGTTTTTTGCGCAGCAGCTCGGGCACGGCCCGCTCGAAGTCGTAGAGGTAACCCAGGTACTCCTCGCGGATGGAGAAGATGATCTTAACGGGCTGCTCCACGCGCAGGATCTCGCGCACGGTCTGCACAAACTGGTCCTGCTCGGCCCGGTTGCCGAGGATATATAGCTCTTCAAACTGGTCGAAAATCAGGTACAGGGGCTTGAAGTGCCTCAGGTAGAGGGTTTTAAAGCGGCGGGCGAGGGGCGAAACGGGTGTTGCAGGGGCCTCCTCGTCCAACCAGTCGAAGTCGTCATCGGTATCTGCTGCACCGCCGGCCTCCTGCAGGGCCTTTTCAAAGGAGGCATTGAGATCGCCGCCCCGCCGGATGTTGAGGGCCAGCCAGTCGTGGCTTTGAAATTTGCTGGCCAGTCCGCACTGGATCAGGCTGCTTTTGCCCGTACCCGCAAATCCATAGACCAGCAGCAGGTCGGTCTGGAAGATCATTTCGTAGAGCTGCTCTATTTCTTCGTCGCGCCCGAAGAAAAACTCACTGTCTTCGCGGGTGTAGGCGTCGAGAAATTTGAAGGGGTATTTTTGCATGGCAGTGGCGCGATTAGAGGTCATCGAAATTCAGGGTTTCACCTCCGAGGCAGCGCTGGGCTTCCCGAAACTGGTCCACCACATTGTCCAGGTTAAAAACCTTGCGGTTTTCGGAGCTGATCATCAGCTCATTAAAGTCGGAGTCGGGTTTCAGGATGCCTTTTTTCTCTATCCGCACAAGGCTGTTGTCTTCCAGAAAGAGGTATTCGAGGGTACCGTCGCCGATGTCCTGGGAGCGGTAGAAGCAGATTTTCGCGCCATGCTCCCCGGTCAGGGCATTGTAGTCTATGACAAAGGGCGAGAGGTTGACGTAGCTCTGGTAATGGCCGCCTCCGCCGTGGTAGAGCAGCACGGCATCGGTATGGGCCGTGCGGGAGGTATAGTTGATTTTTTCGGCATCCACATTGGCCTTGCTGTCTATGCCCAGGGCTGTGTAACGGTGGAGGTAGCCCGGGTCTGCGTGGCGCGTCTGGTTGTAGCCGATGTGTTTGATGGAGGCCATGCGGTAGCTGACCAGGAAGGAAAGAGCACCCAGGAGCGTCGCCAACTGGTTTTCGGCTTCGAAGCAGTCCAGGAGATCGTACTGCGACTTGTCGAGTTTTTCGTTGAGGGCGTGCAGGTGCCTGATCGTTTGCTGAAAGTCGCTGCCCTCCGCCAGTACCCCCAACGCGGCAAGCTCCGGAATGGGAACGGTGAGCCCGTTTTCGGGCTGCGAAAAGATCTCATGTAGCGTACGTAGCAGATCGAGCTGGTCGGGCAGGGAAGGCTCGAAATTTTCGTCGAGGCGGCGGGAGATCCGGGCCTGCTGCGCGGCTGAGAGTGTGCGGGGCTGCTGGGCTATTGCATCCCAGAGGGCGGAGATCAGCGCAAAACACAGCAGGTCAAGGCTGCGGGCGGCAATGTAGATACACTTTTCAATGTATTTTCGCGGCTTGCCCTCCGACATGTCTTCTTTGCCAATGGCCATGAGTTTACTCAACTGGATGCCAATCACGCCCACAAAGCTGTAGGCGATGATTTGTTTGGCTTTATCGCTGTATCTCAGCTGGCTCTCCCAGTTGGAAATACCCTGGGCTTGTACGTATTTCAGCAGACGCTCTGCGTCGGTGCTGTAAGGTCGTATCGCTTCGGTCAGTTGCCGTGTGAGGGTTTCGTTGAGGGCTTTTTCACCCTTCTCCAGGTCTTTCAGCCGTATTTCGACCGCCCGTCCCTTTATGCTCAGTTCGTAGGGGTTTCCGCTAATATCCTGCATGCTTCCGAAGTGCAGGCTGCGGGTGTCATAGATATCTTGCGGAGCATCTCCGAAGCGAGTATTGAGGAGGTTGCAAGCGTCGTCAAAAGCTTTTTGAATGCTGTTTTCCCTATTTTCCGCACAGAAACTGGTATAAAAATCCGTTGCAAACAGCCGCGCGACGTCATCCCGAATCGGGCGTGTGGTAGCGATCACCGCCTGGATGCCCGCCGCGATAAACAGATCGACCTGCGCACGGGTAGAGCAACCGTTGAGGAAGACAAGCGAAACGGAGTTTTGTGAGCCGATGTATGCAGCCAGCCCTGCGGCATAACTTTTATCAAAACCTTCAGCATCCGGCTCCAGCAGAAGTGCATCGGGGTTAGCATGCCCGGCAAAATGGAAGATGCGTATGCGGCCCGGGAACTTGTTGAAGCGGTCAACAATGCGGTCAAGGGTCGCCTGCTGGAGCAAAATAGGCTCTATTTTACCTGAGAATTTATCCAGCAGCGCTTGCTGCTCCTTCTCCAGTTCAGAAAGATACTGGCCGGGTGTTCGGTTGTTGGCAAACGCAATCAGGATAGCTGGTAGGGGCATGGTGTGACATTTTACCGGAAAGCACCAGGGCTTCATCTAAAAGTCCGGTAATATAAACATTTTTGGGAATCGTAGATAACCCAAATCCCCCTATAACCCTATTTCCCTTGTACCTTGTTCCCTGCCCCCTGTACCCTGTTTCACCCCGCCGCTGCCACATCCATAAACCAGTGCAGCTCTCCTGACTGAGCGCGGATATGCGCCGCAGGGTAGTGCTGCGACTCGGGAAGCCCTTCCTGAATGGCCTGGATAATGGGGGCTTTAGCTGCGCCTGTTACCAGAAAAGCGATGCGGGCCGCCTGCGCGGCTACGGGTCCGGTGAGGGTGATCCGTTGTTGTCCCGACTCCGGATGGATGCCGATGGCGCAGATGCGCGGGTCGCGGAGCAGCTCCATCTGGTGAGGGAAAATGGAGAGCGTATGCCCGTCGGTGCCCATGCCCAGCATCAGCAGGTCGAAGCGCGGCAGGCCATTGTGGCCAGGCACATATTCGAGGATTTCAGCGCCGGCACGGCGGGCTTCGGTTTCCGGATCCGCTTCGCCACGCATGCGGTGAATCTGGTATTCCGGAATGCCCAGCGGCTCCAGCAGGTGCTCGACCGTCATGCGGTAATTGCTTTCGGCATGGTCGGGTGGTACGCAGCGCTCG
>RDXT01001045.1:847-1266 GCA_004292985.1 Bacteroidota bacterium | reverse complement strand
CACAATCCCGACGTATTCCGGGCTGCTGAAGACGAAGCCTACCTGTCGGAGCTACTTCGCCTGGCCACTAACCCCGCACTGGGTGAGTCGTTCGACAGCGTGGCCGAACCGGAAGCGACATACGAGACAACCCCACCCGAACCGCTAAATCAACCGCGCAATTTAATTTTGTACGGCCCTCCGGGAACAGGCAAAACCTTTGCGCTGCAACATAACTGGCTCGCTGCGAGCACCAACGGCAGCTACGAGCGAACGCACCCCGCCGATTTTGTGACGTTCCACGCGTCGTATAGCTACGAGGAGTTTGTGGAAGGTATTCGGCCCGAAACGCTGGGCGGGCAAATCAGCTATCGGGTTCGCAAAGGCATTTTTCACCGGGCCTGTCTCACAGCCCTGCAACAGGCTGGTTACGCCACGAT
>RDXT01001045.1:0-831 GCA_004292985.1 Bacteroidota bacterium | reverse complement strand
CATTTTCTGCTTATCGACGAGATTAATCGGGCTAATATCGCGAGTGTATTAGGCGAACTCATCACGCTCATCGAAGACAGCAAACGGCTGGGTCGCGACCACGAACTATGGCTCACACTGCCCTACTCGCAGGAACGGTTTGGCGTACCGGCCAACCTCTACATTGTCGGTTCTATGAACACCGCCGACCGATCCATTGCCCTGCTCGATTTGGCCCTTCGTCGGCGGTTTAGTTTTCGCGAAGTACTGCCCAACCCGGCCTTACTCGGCACCATCGAAGGGGTTGATTTGGCCCTGTTGCTACGGACTATGAACGAGCGCATCGAGTATCTCTACGACCGCGATCATCAGATCGGCCATGCGTATTTGATGCCGGTGCAATCACTATCCGAGTTGGGGGCCGTGTTCCGCGATTCTGTCATTCCACTGCTTCAGGAGTACTTTTACGGCGATTGGCACAAGATTCAGCTTGTTTTGGGCGACCACAAGGCGTGGGGAAAAGTCCCCGACCAACGGCTTGTTTGGGTTAAGAAACAATACACCCCGGCTTTATCCCGTGAACTGTTCGGCGAGAACCCCAACGACATGGATGAGGTTGTGACCTACGAGATCAACCCGCACCTGTTGGCAGGTGAGTTTGAGCAAATTCCGAAAGAAGCGTACACAAGAATTTATGAGCGGCCCATGTAGTGCCGGTTACTAACCGGCACAGCCACGAAGTGGCTAAAAAACATTCCTTTAAAAGTAAGCATCCAACCCGTTCACAGTACAGGTATCTCATTCGTAAACGTTGTTAGTCGCTCCGCGACTGAGCCGGTTACTAACCGGCAC
>RDXT01000239.1 GCA_004292985.1 Bacteroidota bacterium | reverse complement strand
AACGCGCCTGGCTGGAGGCAAAAAAGCTATTTACCCCTCAGAAGTATAAACCCTGGTTAGATGAAATACTCACCGACCTGCCGGGAGGGGTTTTTAACTATGCAGAAAATCCGGTCAGAACAGCGCCTGACGATGCCGCAGAGACGATTGCTCTCACAGATACCTGTACTACGATCGAGTTCGATTACAAATCTGTTCAGAGGGAATGGATGCAGATATATCTGCCTGCTAATCAGGTAACTGGCTGGATCAGGTGGAGAAAAGGCCAGCGCATTCAGATCATGTTCATGCTTCTGACGTAACACTATGAAATTCTCTCTGTCCTACTCGCAGCGGCGATCCCGTAGCGGCTTATCACATAAGCCAAACAAACCCCGCTAAGCTTTATAGGCAGTGCATGATAAGGCATGTGCGAAGGAAGTGTCCTCTTCCCATTGCGCGTAACCGCTGAAAAGTAGAAAGAATAATGTAAATTTCAGCATCAAAAAGAACCCGCCATGCGGAAGAGTCAATTTAGCGAAAGCCAGCGGCAGACGATTGTCGCAAAGTTGGATGCAGGCCACAGCCTGGAGTCCATCTGCCGGGAGCATCAGATCAGTCCGGCGACATTCTATTCCAAAGGAATCCCTTTGGGACAAATGGAAGCGCGAGCAGAGCGACCAGCAAGATGAGGCTAAGCGAGAGCTAAAACGGCTTCGCGAGGAGAACAACCGGCCGAAGAAGATGTACGTCGAGCTTCAGATAGATTGTCCTCTTCCCCTATGCCGCGACCACTAAATAGCAGAGCATTACCCTCCATCCACCAACCGCCGCACTTCCGCCTCGTCATCCTCCCTACCTCCGGAGATTCCGCTCATAACACTCCACCCAGTCTGCCACGGTGATTTTTGTAGCCAGTTCTGCTATCAGCGCGAAGGGGATATCCTCCGGTTTTTTGAAGCGGATACAGCTTTTGCCCATGTCTAATTTGCGCTTCGAGTGTTTGGGATACTCCTCCACAAACCAGGCCAGCACATGCGGCATTGCATACAGGCCCATGTGATAGAGCGCTATAAAGTTTTTCTGAGACGCAATGCTGATAAAAGGCAGCGGCTGCGACACATCGCAATGATACCCGGCAGGATACAGCGAATGCGGCACCACATACGTGATCATGCTATAGGAAATCGTCTCCTCAAAGCCCGCAGGCAGGTTTTGACAGAGCAGGTCCCGCAGATGCCCCAGGGCTTCTTTCCGGTCTTCGGGCACTTTTTCGAGATAGGCTTCAGGAGAAATGGCTTCGATACGCATAATACAAGGAACAGGGATCAGGGTTCAAGGTTCATTCATGCGGTGGGTGAGCTGGTCGAACCCCCGCAAAACAGGGTTCAAGGCACAAAAAAAGGGAACGGCTTGCAAAGCAATATACTTTGAAAACCGTTCCCTGTCAACTGTCAGTTGCCAACTGTTGTTCCCTGTTAACTGTTAACTGCCTTGCGGCTGCGCATCCAGAAAAAGAGGGCGGTGAAAGCGACGATCAGGATGATGGGGAAGATGGTCATCGTCTGAAGGGTGGCCTGGCCGGCGGCAAGTTCCATCGCATCTCCGGTGAGGCCTGCAGCGGTTTTCTCTGCCTTTGAAGCATCAATCCATGAGCCGATGATCGGCTGGAAGATCGAAGTGGAAAACATCCCTACGCCGCCGATGATGGACATGCCCAGCGCGCCGCTGAGAGGTACATTTTCAGCGATAAAGCCGACCATCGTTGGCCAGAAATAGCAGACGCCAATGGCAAAACACACGGCGGCTACATAGGTCATGGCACCGGTTTGGGTGCTGAAGAGGTAAATGCCGATGGTGGCAAATACGGCAGAGCCGAGCAATACGCCTGTCTGGTCGAGTTTTTCGATGATAGGACCTGCAAAGTAGCGGCCTACGGCCATGAGGCCCGTTACCAGCGCCAGAATCAGCATCGGCTGCGCACCACTCTTGCTCATGATCAGCGAGGTCCACTGCTGCGGGCCAAACTCTGTGATGGCGGTAAGGGCCATGCAGCAGAACATAAAGAGATAGAGGGGCGAAAGCATCGCTTTGAAATTCTCGGCCAGAGAGGTAACGCCTTCGACTTTGGGTTTCGGGAAAGCCTGGCCCCAGAACAATACGGCATAAATAATCGTCGGGATCAGGATCACCCAGATCTGAGCCTGCCAGCCGAGGTTGGCATCTGTCATGAATTTAGAGACCAGGCTGCCCAATACAATGCCACCGGGGAACCACATGTGAAAACGGTTCAGCATCTTGTTCATCTGCACGCCGGAGTAGGTATCGGCGATCATCGGGTTACAGGCGGCTTCGGTACAGCCGTTGCCAATTCCGATCAGCAGCGTAGAGATCAGCAGACCTGTGTAGCCCCCGGAGTAAATGGTCAGCAGAATGCCCAGGGCGTGCATCACAAAGGCTGTCAGCATGATGTTTTTAGGTCCAACGCTGTGATATACAAGGCCTCCGATGATCATAGAGATCGGGAATCCCAGGAACCACATAGAGTTGATAAAGCCCAGTTGCTCGCCGCTGAGGCCAAACTCTGTGCCCAGTTGCGGCAATATCCCTGCCCGGATGCTGAATGAGAAGGCAGTGGTAATCAACGCAAAGCAGCTTCCGAAGAACAGGCGTTGATTGTTGATTTGATTTTCCATAAGCGAGTAGATAAGTAGTGTAAATTATAAAGTCAGAGAGTTAGATTAATTGCCAGATTGTGTGGAAGCCTCCAGTTCGGGATCCACGGTAAAAGACGTGTTGAGGGTAGTGAGGGCATTGGGGTTCAGCACCAGGTCGCCGGAGAAGTCGGTGAGGGTGCCCCAGTCAAATATCCGTTTGGAGCGCGACTCATTGCGCCATTTGGCATCTGCGCCGATGTCGGTGCCCCGAAGCAGGGATCGGTATTCGAGGTGCAGGGCCACCTGCACACCTTCGGGCACACCTACGGTCGTAAAAACGCGCTTCACTTCCGTGCGGTTGTTGTTTTTCTTACGCGGAAAACACTCCGGCGCCTCCTCCACCAGAATCCGGGTCTGGTCGGCCAGGACAAGCTGGTACTTCAGGATCACCGTCGTGTCGCGCATAAGATAGCCTTTAAACACCACCTGAGGCACCTCTTCTTTGCCATTGCGGATGATCCGCCAGGGCGTTTCCGGCTTTTTCTGCTCATAAAACAGTCGCCCCTCTGTACCGGGCTGCTTACCTGGCGCCTGGTTCAGGGTACCCTGCCATGCCTTATACATACCGCAGGTCTGGGCATCATAGGCCAGCCATACTGACTCGTGAAGCGTCACCACCACCGCCCGCTGCCGGGTATCCAGCGCCGTGCGAAACACCCAGGGGTCCGAAGGACGTGAGAGAAAAAGTGTTAAGAAAAGAAGAAGATGCATAGATGTTAGACATTAGACACAAGACACAAGACACAAGACACAAGACACAAGACACAAGATGTTAGACTGGAGACTGGACCTTGAAAACTTTATTGCGGGGGTTCGGCAAGCTCACCCACCGCATAATGTTCCCT
>RDXT01000238.1 GCA_004292985.1 Bacteroidota bacterium | reverse complement strand
ATCACTGACGAAGGCGTGGTGTTGACCCACCGAGTAGGTATTCTGGGGCAGCTCTGCGGAGGCTTTTTCTGCTGAGCCGCTGTTTTTGCCATTGTAGATCAACACCACGCCTTCGTCAGTGATGAGGGCAGGAGGGCCGCACTCGGTGAGATCGCTGTCAAATTTTCCGCTCCGGGGCTGAATCAGGTAGTGCAGGTCGCCGGATTCATTCAGTTCGGGGTGCCAGTCGTATAAATTTTCGGACCAGGCGAGGTTTACCCCGTGTTCGCCCCAGTACATCCAGTATTTACCCTTGATTTTGGCAGCCACATATTGGCCTCCCTTCATCTGTGTGAGGATCGAGCCGGATTTACTGGCCATATCTTTGAATTTTCCGCTATATGCGGTGGCAAAAGCAGGCCCTTTTTTCTCCCAGGTCTTCAAATCTTTCGAAAAAGCGATGGACAGCCGGGGCGTATGGTAGTTCCAGGAGGTATAGGCCATCACATAGGTACCCTCGGCAGTTACAACCACACGCGGGTCTTCGCAGCCGCCAGGCGCATCGTATGGCGAAAAATCGTCCTGTGCCGGATACAGCACCGGGGTAGGGTACTTGGTAAAATGAATGCCGTCTGTGCTTTCGGCCAGCCCGATGCGCGAGGTTCTTCCGCCGAGGTGCGCCGCCGGATTGTCTTCGGAGCGGTAGAGCAGCATAATTTTCCCGTCTTTGACAATGGCCGCCGGGTTAAATACATCCGCCCTTTGCCAGCGCACAGTGTCTTTTTTCATCGGGCAAAAAAATACGTAGGTCGAATCCGCCCGGATAATGGGATTTTCTGCGGGTTTGACAAAGCTATCGTAGGGGATGCGGGGGAGTTTTTGCTGTGCAGCACCCAGCAGAGAGAGAGCCGCCAGCAGCAGCAGGGAAAGGGGGGAGGAAAATCGTTTCATCAGGACAATGTATAGATTCGCGCATCAGGAAACAAAATCCTCAAAATTTTCCCGGTCTATTATGCGCAATACAGATCCAGGGTACGATTCCAGAAAAGAAGCTGGCGTACGGTTTTTCTGCGCTTTCCACTTAAATTCATAGCCTGTAAGCTGCCCGTTGTATTCTTCCACAAAATCAATTTCTTCTTTTTGATGTGTGCGCCAGAAATAGAGATTGGGTCTGATCTGTAGTTGCTGGAGGTGTTTCATTCGCTCGGTAATGAGAAAATTTTCCCATATCGCACCCTTGTCTGCGCGTGACTCTATGGGCTGATACTGCTGAATAATGCTGTTGCGGACACCCAGATCATAAAAATATACCTTGAAACCCTTGCTGATTTCCTTGCGGAGGTTGCGGCTGAAAGAGCGGAGGCGGAAGATGACAAAAGCCTGCTCCAGCAGGTCAATATACCGTTCGATGGTGCGGCGGTTGGTTTGCAGGGTATTGGCCAGTTCATTCAGGGAAACTTCGCTGCCGATTTGAAGCGCCAGTAACTGAAGCAGGCGGAAAATAATATCCGAGCGTTTGAGGTTTTCAAATTCGAGTACATCCTGGTACAGATAGCGGCTGCTTAATTCGTCGAGCAAGACACGGCCATCTTCTTCGGAAGCCTGCACAATGTCGGGATAAAGGCCGTAAACCAGATAGTTGTCAAGCTGGGCCAGCCTTTGGAAGGGATCGTAAAGGCCCGAAAGTTCCGCATACGAGAAAGGATAGAGCACAAACTGGATGGCACGGCCTGTCAGCGCTTCGCTGGTCTGGTTAGCCAGGCTAAAGCTGGAGGAGCCTGTGGCAATGACCTGAAGACTTGGGTAGGTATCTGCCAGCAGTTTAAGAATGCGCCCGATGTTGGGAATATGCTGCGCCTCGTCAAAAATTACGATGCGTTTATCTCCAATGAATTTCATCAGCAGGGCGGGTTCTTCTTTGGCTAATGCAGACTTGATAGACTGTACTTCGCAGTTGTAGTAGCCCCCCTCTTCACCAAATGCTGCGAGGATTTCCTTGGCCAGCGTGGTTTTTCCGACTTGCCGCGCTCCATACAGGATAATGACTTTGCCACGGAAAAGCCAGGACTCTATCCGGGGTTTTATGCTTCTCTGGATCATTGCTTTTCTCTTACTACACAAATTTAATAGAATTCGTGTAGTTAACTACACAAATTTCATGAAATTCGTGTAGTTGCTTGCTCAGGCTCACAGACTCGCCAGCTCCCGCGCGAGGTTTTCCCGCGCCTGCGCCTCCAGGCGATCATAAAAAAACTGCGTTTTATAGATCCGATCCATCTGCAGAAAATGCGACAGCACCTTTTTCCGGCCTGGCTGATAGAGTGCATCCGGATAGATTGCATACTCCTGCCGGATCTGCTTCAGATAGGTCTGGTAGCTATCCCAGCCTTGTCCCAGGATGGACAAATCGGCATCGGTAAACAGGTTGCTGTCGGGGTCGCTGCTAAGGCTGTGGCCATAGGTGGCCAGGATATGTGCATAGCAGCGGGCTGTTTTTTCCGCAGGAAAGCCCAGCGATGTCAGACGTTCCTGCGCCAGCTCTGCACTTTGGGCTTCATTGTCACTGCGCTGCACCTCATAGATCACATCATGATAATACAGCGCAAACATAAGGCTGTCCCAGTCTGCACATAGCGGCTGTATATCAAGGAGTTGCGTATAGACATGCTCCAGATGTGCCAGGTTGTGATACAAGCGCGAAGGCTGCCCATAGTGTGAGCGGATTTCCTCCCAAAGCGCTGCAACCCGTTCCGAATCGCCGCAATACCTGCCTGCCAGTTCGGTAAATACAGTTTCCATTATCGGTACACCTCCGGATTATGCTTTTCCATCCACCGCTCCGGACTGGCCATCGGTTTCCAGCCATACTGCGCGTACAGTTCGTGCGCATCGCGGGTGCCCAGCAGCCAGCGCCGCAGTCCCTGAAGCTCCGGGTGGGCGCTCAGTGTTTCCATCAGCCATTTGGAAAGGCCCCGGCCCCGGTAGGCCTCCAGCACATATACATCGCCGAGGTAGGCAATGGTCGAAAAATCGGAGATGATCCGCGCATAGGCGATCTGCCGCTCTTCGTGGAAAATGCCGAAATTCAGCGAGTTACGGATGGATTTTTCCACCCGTTCGAAGGGGATGTTTTTTGCCCAGTAGGAGTGATGGCAGAGGTAATCGTGGATCGCCACTGCATCCATCTGCGAAGGGTCTGTGCTGAGGGTAAACTCACCCCGTGTGCTTGTGTAGATGTCCATTTTTCAAACCTACCACCCGCCTGCGAATCTTCCAAAAACGTCTGACAGGTCTCCAAGACCTGTCAGACGTTTACGTAACGCCTACCTCACCTCCTCCCGAAACCCCTCGATCTCCTCCAGCAGCTCCATCGCTTTGAGCGTCGGCGTCCATTCTTTACCTTCAAAAATCAACTTAAACCACCGTTGCTCCCGGTTTTCGTAGCGAATGTTGACAAACAACCAGAATGCCGCATACGAAAACAGCAGGGTGAGCAGGCCATTGATGATCAGCAGAGGCAGATTTTCGGCGCGGAACATCGTCTCATTCAAGTGAAAGGTAGTCC
>RDXT01000237.1 GCA_004292985.1 Bacteroidota bacterium | reverse complement strand
GAGTATCGCTCGTGGATCTCGGCAATCCGGCGCAACCCATTGAGCTTCAGATGCTTCCTTTAATCCCCAACATCTGGCGGGATATCGAAGTCTATGGCCATTACGCCTATGTGAGCAATGAAGCGGGCAACGGTCTGCGGATCATCAATCTGGAGAATCTTCCGGGACAGGTGGTGTATAAAGATACGATCATTGCGGGGATGAATACCGGACACACCCTCCACATAGACGAAAAAGGCTACCTCTATATCAATGGCAGCGACCAGTTTAATGGCGGAATAGCCATCCTTGACCTCAAACCCAACCCCTGGAAGCCCCTGCTGGTGGGTGCCTATACCGAACGCTATGTACACGACTGCTACGTGCGCGGCGATACCTGCTACGCAGCAGAGATCAACGACGGCTTTCTGACCATTATTGACCTGGAAAACCGCGCAGCGCCTGTGGTTATCGGTCAGCGTGACTACGTAAATTCATTTACCCACAATACCTGGCTCAATGATGCGGGTAATATCTGCTTTACCACCGACGAAACCGGAGCCGCCTATGTATATGCCTGGGACATCAGCGACCCTGCCAATATCACGGAGGTGGACAAAATCCGCTCTTCACTGAGCAACGGGGAGTCCATTCCGCACAATGTATATGTGAAAAACGACTTCCTCATTATGGCCTATTACCGCGACGGCGTAGTCATTTTTGATGCCAGCCACCCCAACACCCTCGTGGAGACAGGCTATTATGACACCAATCCCCTCAGCGGAGACGGCTTTAATGGCGTATGGGCGACCTACCCCTATCTACCCTCAGGGCTGATTCTCGCCGCAGACATCGAAGAGGGGCTGGTGGTGCTTCAGCCACAATATGTGCGGGGCTGTTACCTCGAAGGTTTTCTGACAGATGCCAATACCGGCGCTACGATAGAGGGAGTTGAGGTGACGTTCAGCGGGGGCAACCCCGAACTCTCCGATCCGACCGGTTATTACACCTTTGGAATAGCCGATTCGGGGACATATACCCTGAATTTTTCCAGATACGGCTATTATACGGCCACAGCCAGTGTCAATCTCGACAACGGCATTACCCAGACGCTGAACGTAGCCCTGACGCCGCTTGCGCGTACGCCGCTGGTCATCCAGGTGCGCGACTCCCTCACGCACCAGGCCCTTGCCGATGCGCGCGTACAGGCTGCCCCCGCCAATGATCCCAATCTGCTGGAGTGGGTCAGCACGGGAAATGGCACCGTTACTGAAAATGAGTTTGTGCTGAATACCTATGTTTTTCAGGCAGGTAAATGGGGCTATCATACCCAGGAAAAGACAATTACCATTTTACAGGGTCAGGACACCCTGTATTTTGACCTGAAACCCGGCTACCGCGACGAATTTGCCCTCGACCTCGGCTGGGAAATCCTCGGCAACGCGCAGGATGGCCCCTGGGAACGCGGCGAACCCAAGGGCACCTATTTTCAGGGAGGTGCCAGCAATCCGGATACGGACCTCACAGGCGATATTGGCGACCAGGCCTATGTTACGGGTAATCAGGGAAATACCTTTAGCGATGATGATGTGGACCGGGGGATAACCGTACTGTATTCGCCTGTAATGGACCTCAGTGGCTACAATGACCCCTATCTGCGCTACGCGTGGTGGCTCGTCAATTTTGATGCAGCCAACGGCCAGCAAGGCAACGAGTCCCTCAAAATAGAGCTTAGCAGCAACCTCGGCGCACTCCCCATCGCTACCTACAGCGCTGCTTTCAGCAATAACTGGACGATTGAAGATAGCATCCGCATCCTCAATTATTTCCCTTTATTCAGCCCCCTTCGCCTGCGCATAACCATCCAGGATCTGAATCCGCAAAATATTGTCGAGGCAGCCTTTGATGGTTTCGAGGTATTTGAAGGTAAGCCGGATGTAACTGCCATCGATACTGACCGGGAAACAGGCAAACTCTGGGCCTATGTGGAGGGTAGTTCGGTATCAGTTCATTATCAGCCTTTTACAAAGGGATCCGACCTGGAACTGGAACTATGCGACCTGCGTGGCGCTGTGCTGCAGCGCGTCGCTGTGCCCGGCGGAGGCGGAGTTCTTCATCTCGACGCGTCGCAGCTGGCCAGGGGCATGTATATGCTCCATCTGCGCGGCAGAGAAGGTCTGGTCATGAGCCGGAAATTTGTGTACTGATCGGGAGGGGATTTGTATATAAAAATCCACAATCACCCTTTTCCCAACATCTTTGTTTTCCTGAACGGAACACATTCTTCCTGTTATAGCACGATTTTTGACGAATCGTGAAAGGCAGATTTGCATTTTACATCAAAGTTTGCAAATTTGCTACACAGGAAATTACACAGGTAAAACAAATTTGTTTTTTATGAAGCGTCCGTTACTCCTCCCGCTGCGCAGGCAGTCGCATTTGCTCTTTCTGCTGCTGCTCATTGTATCTCCGGGGCTGTATGCACAGCAAAAGGTACAGATCCAGGCGCTGGAAACGCCTTTTCTCTACCAGCCGGGACAGGAGCTGCTGCCCGAAAAAGCCACTTCGGCAGAAACAGCCGATCAGACACAGGCAGGGCAGATCATCCGCTGCTGGACCATGGAATCTGACACGATCCTGCGGCAGCAGCACCCGGAAATGGGCTCTCTGGATGACTTTGAGGCGTGGATGTCGCGGGCGAAGCAGGAATACCTCAACAATTACAATCCCTCACGCGATCCGATCGTAACGATCCCGATTATTTTTCATGTGATTCATAATGGGGAGAACACAGGCACGGGATCCAACCTCAACGCCATTTATATCCAGGCCCAGATAGACCAGCTCAACGACGACTTCCGCCGTCTGGGAGCAGGGTTTAATACCAATCCGGTGGGAGCAGACATTGAAGTGGAGTTTTGTGCAGCGATCCTGGACCCCAGCGGCAATCTGCTCGCCGAGCCGGGCATTAACCGGATCAACCGGAATACGGCGGGCTTCAACACACCGCCCTACAGCGATACCTACATTGACAATACCGTTAAACCCGCTACCCAATGGGATCCTACGCAGTATTTTAACGTATGGGTAGCGAATATCAGCGGAGGCCTGCTCGGCTGGGCACAGTTTCCCAGCAGCTCGGGACTTGCGGACATGCCAGCCAATGGCGGCGCTGCCAATACCGATGGCGTAGTTGTACTTTATACTTCTGTCGGCAGCATTGCCACCCCGCACCCCAATGGCGGCATCTACGCCGCAGGGCGCACCCTTTCCCACGAGACCGGCCACTTCTTTGGCCTGCGCCATATCTGGGGCGACGACGCCGTGTGCAACGCCACCAATGACTACTGCGGCGACACCCCCGACCACAGCGGCGCGAACCTCAACTGTCCTACGGGAGAGTCCTCCTGCGGCATCCCTGAAATGCCCGAAAACTACATGGACTATACGCAGGACAACTGCATGAACATTTTCACTGCCGACCAGAAACTCCGGATGCGGACCGTGCTGGCCCTGAGTCCCCGCCGCGCCAGTCTGACTACCTCCAACCGATGCACGCCTCCGGGGCCTTATATC
>RDXT01000236.1 GCA_004292985.1 Bacteroidota bacterium | reverse complement strand
GGTAAAGTTAAAGAATCGAAGAAGGATTCATTTCCCATACATCCGGAAAAAAAGAAACCCCGTATGTATCGCGATCACTTCATACACCCCTCTTTACAATGAAACCGCTACACTTCTTTACCCTCCTGCTTTCTGCCCTTCTGCTGTTTAGCTCCTGCATGCGCGAAAGCCGCAGCGTGACCCACGCCTTCCCCGAAATTGTGCCCATGAAGGACCGCAACTCCGCCATTGGCTCGGGCGAAGAGCAGGCCTACATGGAAGAAACCTACGCGAAACTGGCCGACCAGATCCGCAGCAATCCGCAGTCGCTGAAACCCCGCATCCAGATGGCGCAGTTTTACATGGTCGAGGCCCGCGCCACAGGCGAGCACGGCTATTATTACCCCGCCGCACTGGGCATGATCGAGTCTGTGATGAAGCTTAACCCCGACCAGGAGCGCAAGTTCGAAGCGATGCTGCTCAAATCTTCGGTGCTCCTTTCCCTGCACCAGTTTGCAGAGGCCCGCAGCATTGCCGAAGAAGCCATTTCCCTCAACGGCAGCAACTCCTTAATATATGGTGCGCTGGTGGACGCGAATGTAGAACTCGGCAATTATTCGAAAGCGGTGGAAATGGCTGATAAAATGAACGCCATCCGCCCCGACCTGCGCTCTTATTCACGGGTATCCTACCTCCGGGAAATCTATGGCGAAGTGGATGCCTCGGTCGAAGCGATGAAACTGGCTGTGGCTGCCGCCCTGCCCGGCAGTGAAGAGGCCGCCTGGTGCCGCCTTACCCTCGGAAAATTGCACGAAACCTATGGCAACCTCAGCGAAGCCGAGCAGGAATATCGCCAGATCCTCAGCGAGCGGGCCGATTATCCTTTTGCCATTGCTGCCCTCGCCGAAATCGAGCATAAAAAAGGCAATAATGACCATGCCGAAGAACTGCTGAAAAAGGCCTGCGACATTATCCCTGAAGTGAGTTTTTATCACCAGCTGGCCAATCTCTACAAAGAAAGCGGACGGACTGCCGAAGCTGAAAAAACCACGAAGGAAATCCTCGAAATGCTGGCCGATGACGAGCAGCATGGCCATAAAATGGGTCTCGAATATGCCCGCGTGCACCTCGATCTGACAGGCGATTATGCCCAGGCCCTGAAATACGCGATGGAAGAGTACAAAACCCGCCCCGACAACATTGATGTGAATAAAACACTGGCGGCTGTGTATCTCAAAACGGGCGACGTAGCCAAAGCGGGTGAGCATGCCGCAAAAGCCCTGATTACCCGCTCCCGCAACCCCGAAGCCCTCTGCCTCGCAGGTCTGGCCCAGCAAAAATCCGGCAATACCAGCGAAGGAATGCGTCTGCTGAAGTCGTCTATAAAGGCGGATCCCTACCAGCAGCACTGTCTGGCAGACGAAGCCCGTGCCCTTGTTGCTATGTAACTTGTTTCCATATAAAAAACATCTTTACTTCCCCGGCATGAAACCCCTCAATTACCCCGGCCTCAGACAGGTATCCCTGTTGTTTATGCTCATGATTGCCTTTGCAGGCGCATACGCGCACGAAGGCTCGGTCAAAGGGCGCGCCCTCGATGCCGACACCCGGCAGCCAGTTGAAGATGTGCTTGTTTTCATGGAAGAAAAGAACATCCATACCCACAGCGATGCGCAGGGGGAATGGAGCTTCGGCAAACTCGAAGCGGGTACCTACACCCTCGTGCTTTCACACATCGGCTACCGCAAAGAGACGGTAACGGTGCAGGTTAAGGCAGATGAAAGCACCTTTCTCGAAACGGCATTTGTCCCGGCCGACCTGCAACTGCCTGAAGTGAGTATCCGCGCCGGGCAGGGCAAAAACCTGAGCAGCATTTCGGCGGTGGATGTGCGCCTGCGGCCCATGAACTCTGCCCAGGACGCGCTGCGGATTGTGCCGGGCCTTTTTATCGCCCAGCATGCGGGTGGCGGTAAGGCCGAGCAGATTTTCCTGCGGGGTTTTGATATAGACCACGGTACCGATGTAAATATCAGTGTGGATGGTATGCCGGTGAATATGGTATCACACGCCCACGGGCAGGGCTATGCGGACCTGCACTTTCTGATTCCGGAGCTGATCCAGCGCATAGACTTTGAAAAAGGCCCTTACAACGCCCAATATGGCAACCTTGCGACCGCCGGATATGTGGCCTTCCGCACCCGCGATGCCCTGGAAAGCAGCAGCTTCAAGCTCGAAGCAGGCCAGTACAACACCCTCAGGGCCGTTGGCATGCTCAATCTGCTCGACGGCAGCAAGGACCGCAGCGCCTATATCGCCTCTGAGTTTTTATTCAGCGATGGTTATTTCGAAAGCCCGCAGAATTTTGACCGCATCAATCTTTTTGGCAAATACCATGCGAAGATCGGCTCCGGTACCCAACTGACCCTCAGCGGTTCCACCTTCCGCAGCCAGTGGGATGCCTCCGGGCAGATACCCGACCGGGCAGTGCTGGCAGGACTGATCTCGCGGTTTGGCTCCATTGACGATACCGAAGGAGGCAATACACAGCGCCATAATGCCAATCTGCAACTGAGTACCCGTCTGGCCGATGGCAGCACGGTCACCAACCAGCTGTATTACAGCCGCTACCTGTTCGAACTGTACTCCAACTTCACCTTTTTCCTGGAAGACAGCGTAAATGGCGACCAGATCCGGCAAAAAGAGGCCCGCGACATCTTCGGCTACCGGGGTTCCTGGGCAAATTCGTGGGCCTGGGGCCAGCAAAAGCTCAAAGCCGAAGGCGGCATCGGCATCCGCCATGATGAAACTTCCGACAGCGAACTTTCTCACAGCCGCAACCGCACTGAAACCCTGGACCGCCTCGCCTATGGCGACATCAGCGAAACCAATGCCTATGCCTATGCCAGCGCCACCCTCGAACTCGGCGACCGATTCAGTACACAGGCTGCCCTGCGCTATGACCAGTTTCGTTACCAGTATCAGAACCAGCTCACAGCCACGTATGACAATATTTCCACGACAAAGGGTGTATTCAGCCCCAAACTGAATCTCTCGTATATCCTCAGCCCCCGCCTGCGGCTTTACCTGAACAATGGCATCGGCTTTAACTCCAATGATACCCGTGTGGTACTGGCAGGCACGGCCTCGCAGGTGCTGCCCCGCGCCTTCGGTTCCGATCTGGGCATTGTGGCCAAACCCTTCGACCGTCTGCTGGTTCAGGCGGCGGTATGGGGGCTGCTGATGGAGCAGGAGTTTGTGTATGTGGGCGATGCAGGCATCGTGGAGCCGGGAGGCAGCAGCCGGCGCTCCGGGGTGGATGTGTCGCTGCGCTACCAGGTGCTGGACTGGCTCTACGGCGATGTGGATGTTACCTTCGCCCGGCCCCGGAGCGTTGAAGATGAGGCACTTGTGTACATTCCGCTGGCACCCACATTCAGCAGCATCGGCGGCCTGAGCGCCCGCGCCGGAAGAGTTGAAGGCAGTCTGCGCTACCGCTATCTCGGCGACCGCTCTGCCAACGGCGACTACAGCCTCAGCGCCGAAGGCTATTTCCTGCTCGATGCTGTGGTAAATTACC
>RDXT01000834.1 GCA_004292985.1 Bacteroidota bacterium | reverse complement strand
ATGCTTCCAAAACCGCCCATAAAGTCAAATCCGGTCTGGCTGTAGTAGTGACGGGCAACGCCTCCGAGACCCATGAAGTGCATCGGGAAGAATACCAGATACAGAGAAGCGAAGGTGAACCAGAAGTGAATATAGCCCAGACGGGGATTCATCATTTTGCCGTACATCTTCGGGAACCAGTGGTAGATACCTGCGAAAAAGCCGAAGGCAGAAGCAGAACCCATCACAAGGTGGAAGTGTGCCGTTACGAAGTAGGTATCGTGCAGCGGAATGTCGAGGGCTGCGTTACCAAGGAAGATACCCGTGATACCGCCCGTGATAAAGAAAGATACCAGACCAATCGCAAACAGCATCGCCGGGGTAAAGCGGATATTACCTTTCCAAAGGGTCGCGATATAGTTAAATGCCTTAATCGCAGAAGGAACGGCAATCACAAGCGTGAAGATCATGAATACCGTTCCGAGGAAAGGATTCATTCCCGATACGAACATGTGGTGCGCCCATACGATAAAGGAAAGGAAGGCGATACCAATCATCGAACCGATCATCGCTTTGTAACCAAAGATCGGCTTGCGGGAGTTCACAGAGATAATTTCAGAAGAAATACCCAGCGCCGGCAGAAGTACGATATATACTTCGGGGTGACCGAGGAACCAGAACAGGTGCTGGAACAGGATCGGAGAACCACCCTGGTAGTTCAGCACTTCGCCACCGATAAAAATGTCGGAGAGGAAGAAGCTGGTACCGAGCAGGCGGTCGAAGGTCAGCAGCAAAGCTGCGGAAAACAGAACCGGGAAAGACAATACACCGATGATCGCTGTCAGCAGGAAAGCCCAGACGGTCAGAGGCATACGGTCAAAGCTCATGCCCTGGGTACGCAGGTTGATAACGGTCGTGATATAGTTGATGCTGCCCATCAGAGATGAAGCAATAAAGATCGCCATAGATACCAGCCAGAGGGTCATACCCAGACCGGAGCCGGGGATCGCCTGTGGCAGCGCGCTCAGCGGCGGATAAATCGTCCATCCACCCGAAGCAGGACCTGTCTCAATAAAGAGAGAGATAACCATGATGATCGTGGAGACGAAGAAAAACCAGTAGGAAAGCATGTTGATAAAGCCGGAGGCCATATCACGTGCACCTACCTGCAATGGAATCAGGAAGTTGGAGAAGGTACCGCTCAGACCCGCTGTAAGTACGAAGAATACCATGATGGTACCGTGCATCGTAACCAGAGCGAGGTAAAAGTTAGGATCGAGCTGGCCATCAGGTGCCCATTTGCCCAGGAAAAACTCCAGAACAGCAAATTTCGTGTCGGGGAAAGCCAGTTGAAGACGGAACAGCGTGGACAAAAAGATGCCTAATACAGCCATGAGGATACCCGTGATCATGAACTGCTTGGCAATGGTCTTGTGATCCGTGCTGAACACATACTTGGTCCAGAACGTTTCGTGGTGGTCATGATGCTCATGCCCGTGCTCGTGCGCATGGCCGTGGCTTTCGGCATGGGCAGCGGCATGTTTTTCGCTATGTGATGTTACCTCAGACATATATGGATACCATTAACACTTGAAAGTCCTTAATTCATCGAAATTTTGCCGTCTTTGGCTTCGTGTGCGTCAGCGTGACCTTCTGCAGCAGGCTCATGCGCCGGAGCGGTAGCAGGAGCAGCAGGTTCAGCAGCCTTTTCGGGAGCAATCACCGGATCAGGATTCATAGACTTCCAGCCTGCGTAAAATGTTTTCTGACTGGCAAGCCATTGTTTGTACTCCTCCATGGTTACAACTTTCACCACCAGACGCATATTCCAGTGACCGCCACCGCAGATCTGCTGGCAGTTCATTTCATATTCGAAGTTTTCATTCTGTGTCCGCTGGCGCATATCAGCCGTTGTGATGGTCGGCTTGAAGTGAAAGCGGGTGATCATACCAGGAACCGCATCCATTTTCACGCGGAAATGAGCCAGGTTGGCGCTGTGCAGCACGTCGCGGGAGCGGATTTTCAGTTCGATGTCGGTATTAACCGGAATCACCAGCTCCTGAACTACGAGGTCGTCATGGCCCCGCTTGTCGTCCATGTTAAAGCCGAGGGTGTTTCCTTTACCTTCGTTGATGAAGCTCACCTGGGTTTCACCAAATTCGAGGTCAGAACCCGGATAGCGAACTGTCCAGCCAAATTGTTTGCCATTCAGCTCGATCTCAATCGCTCCCTGAGGGGCCTTGTTCGTTACTTCTGTCCAAACCACGGCACCGTCAAATACCAGTACGGTCAGTACGATAGCCGGGATAATGGTCCATACCAGCTCCAGCTTGTTGTTGTGGGGATAGTACAGCGCTTTGTTACCTGGGCGCATACGGTATCTCCACGCATAGAAAAACATGAGTGGGTTGGTAATCAGAACCACCGCGATGGAAACATACATCGTGTTCCACATCATGCGGTCGATCTCTACTCCATGCTCCGAAGCAGGATTGTTGAGCAGGAGGAAGCGATCTGACCAGGCCGCAGAGGAAATGAAGGCCGCTGCAAAGCCCACAATGGTGAAGACAATGAAGCCCCAGCCATTGATCTGGTTCGGATCCCATTTAGCGAATGGGTCTATGTCCTTCAGCCTGAAAACCAGATACATGTTCAGGCAGACAAGGCCGAAGATGGCGACAAGCGCGATCTGCGCAAATGATATGAGTGACTGAGCTTCCATCTTTACAAAAACTCCCGCATTAAGTCCCGGCCTATATAGAACAACGGACAGGACATATTGTTAAAAGTCTATAAATAAATTTCTTCATTTTTTCCTGCCACAGGTCTCAGACCGGGCCGGTGGTATGATGAAGACTTTCTTCCAGGTAGGGGTGCTGCACCGGTGCCAGATTGGCACGGCCCAGCGCACGGAATACAAGGAATATGAACAAGCCGGCAAATGCGGCAAACATTCCGATTTCAATCAGGCCGATGCCTGGGTTCTGGCCAACGGTTCCGGGCATAATCATCAGGAAGAGGTCATGCCAGTGTCCGTAGATCAGCACGACAGCCACAGGCAGGAAGGTAGCCAGCTTGCGTTTGGCGTCGCGGGTCATCAGGCCCAGGAAAGGAACCAGGAAGTTCACCAGGATATTTCCGAAGAAGAAAAAGGCATATCCGAGGTATTCGTGGTCCTCTGTGCGGTAGCGTTTCACATAGTAAATACCTTCTTCCGGAATGTTGGAGTACCAGATCAGGAGGAACTGCGCCAGCCAGGTATAAGCCCAGAAGATGCTGAATCCGAAGGTATATTTACCGAGGTCATGGTAGTGAGCCTCATTTACATACTGCATATACCCCTGCTTCTGCAGATAGCGCAGGATCATGTAGATGGTCACGTTGGCGATCACCATCGAGCCGCCGAAAAACTGCACACCGAAGATGGTCGAGAACCAGTGTGGCTCCAGAGACTTCAGCCAGTCGAAGGCAAAGAAGCTGTAGGAAATCGCAAACAGGATCACGAAAGCGGCAGAGATACCTTCGCTGCGCTTGAAGTGCGAAAGGCCTCCTTCTTCGTCCTGGCGCAGAGACAGGCGGCGGAGCAGGAGGGCAGCGCCGATCCAGATAGCGAAAAACAGCAGGGTACGGCCAATGAAGAAAGGCTCATTGAGGTACGCACGCTTGGTATCTATCAGGGCATCTACCCCCGGCGGGATATGCGCCCATTCATAAATGTTACCCAGGAAGAAAAACATGGCCGCGAAGCCTACTACCCCGACGGGAAGCCAGCCTACGGTGATGGCCTCGGGCACGCGCATAATCGCTGTGTGCCAGCCTGCATTTCCGATCCGGTGAACGGTGAGGAAAAACATAGCGCCCATGCCGATAGACAGGAAATAAACGCTGCACAGCAACAGGTTGGCCAATACGCGCTTACCGACACTGGCCGTTTCGTGCGCTTCTTCTCCGTGCGCCTCGTCTGTGTCAGACACCGGCTGGGCATCTGGCGTATGCGTTACGGAGCTGTGATGCTCTTCTGTAGCCGGAGCGGCAGGCTTTTCGGCGCTGCTGCTGCCTCCCAGAAAGATACCTGCGAGCAGGAGAACGAGACCTGTGCCGATCAGACCGAAAGCCAGATTACGAAGGCGGCCCGGCATTTCGAAGCGCTCGTTCAGTTGTTCTTTTGTAAAATGATGTGTATGTCCCATTGCCAGATGTATTCGTCGTTAGCGGGAATCGTCTTCGGTTACTTGGTTGCAGGTGCAGCGGTGGTTGCAGCGGGTGCAGGTGTTGCAGGAGCCGCAGCTGCGGGCACGCCACTTTCCTGGAATTTCTGAATGTAGCAGATTACCTGCCAGCGCTGGGCGGGGGTAATCTGGGAGGCATAAGATCCCATCGTGTTCTTACCATAGGTAAGGGTGTGGAACATTTTGCCGGCAGATAGCTCTCGCAGTTGCTCAGAGTAGGAGGGCACGCCGCCCAGCACTCCTTTTTGCACCAGGATACCATTGCCTTTGCCTTCAGCGCCGTGGCACATCACGCAGTAGGTTTCGTACACGAGTTTGCCTTTTTTGAAGGATTCCTCTGTGCAGTTATAGCCTTTGTCGTTGGCGGCAGGAATATTGAGCGGGCTGCTCAGTTCCGCACCGGCCATTTCATAGCCTTCGGGCGTATTGGGATATGCATAAGGCGAAAAAGCCTCCTGTATATACCATGACTCTGCGCGGGGTACCGTTCCTTCGGGTGCCTTCTGGGCATTCAGCCCGTTGGCGAAGGGAGACGTTCCATCGAGTTTGGCACCTTCATAGTTGCCACCGATGTTGGTCTCATGAAACACCGTCTGGGAATAAGGTTCCAGCGGCAGAGAGTTGTACATGTTGGGAGCGTACTCGATGTTACGCTTGGATTTGTCTGTGTAGCAGCCGCTGAGCGAAAGAGCGATCGCTGCGATACCCAGTGCGTATGTTATGCCTTTTCTCATGACTCAGGCTTCTTTTTCTGTGATTTCAAATGCTCCGGCTTCCGAAAGGGTCTTTTTCACCCCGTCCATGTCCGAAATTTTCTTTTTGTCAATGGCGATCACGAAGACATCGTCTGTCTGGCGGTCATCCATCAGCACTTCTTTTTTACCTGGCCAGTACGGTCCGATGATAAAGAAAGTCAGTACCATCCCGTGAGCGGCAAAGAGTACGGTCGTTTCAAAGGTAATCGGGGTAAAAGCGATCCACGGAATGTAGGGTTTACCACCGATGTTTACAGGCCATACCACACCGTAGATGAGGCTCATCATGGTAAGCGCCAGGGTAAGACCAAAGGCACCGTAGATGAAGGCAGCCACCGTCAGGCGGGTACGCTTGATGTCGAGCAGCGGCTCGATGCCGTGGATAGGGAAGGGTGCATATACGTCATACACCTTTACCCCTTTGTCCTGCAGATGTTCCAGCGCCTCAAGCACGTGGTCGGGGTTCCAGAATTTGCCCAGGAGGAAGTTTCTGTTCATAATTTCCAGGCTCAGTTTATTATACCTCACATCAGGCGTTGATCTTCAGACCTTCGCGCTCTTCGATGTGACTGGGTTTCTTAGGATGATGTAGCAGTGTTTTAACCTCAAACATGTTGATCACCGGCAGGTACTTGGAGAAGAGGAAGAAGAAGAACATAAACATCCCGAAGGTGCCGATGAAAATACCCGCTTCCACATAGGTAGGTGTGTACATAGCCCAGGAAGAAGGCAGGAAGTCGCGGTGAAGTGATGTTACGATGATCACAAAGCGCTCAAACCACATCCCTACGTTGATAAAGAGGGAGATGATAAAGGTAAGGACCATGTTGGTACGGATCTTCCGGAACCAGAAGAGCTGAGGCGTAACTACGTTGCAGGTAAACATCGCCCAGTAAGACCACCAGTAAGGGCCAAAGGCGCGGTTGATGAAAGCGTAGCGTTCCCAGATCGAACCAGAGTACCATGCCACGAAAAACTCGGTGGTATAGGCCAGACCTACCAGCGAACCGGTAGCGATAACGATCTTGGCAATGGACTCCATGTGGTCCATCGTGATATAGTTTTCCAGCTTGTATATCTTCCGGGTAACGATCATCAGGGTCTGCACCATACCGAAGCCGGAGAAAATAGCTCCTGCAACGAAGTAGGGCGGGAAGATGGTCGTGTGCCAGCCGGGAATCACAGAGGTGGCGAAGTCCATGGATACGATCGAGTGTACCGAAAGTACCAGAGGAGTAGCCAGACCGGAGAGGATCAGAGAGATAATTTCGAAGCGGGACCAGGTGCGGGTCGAACCCTCCCAGCCGAAGGCCAGTACACCGTAGATTTTAGCAGAGATTTTCTTGCCTGCGCGGGCCATACGGTCGCGGATGGTGGCCAGATCCGGAATCATACCCAGGTACCAGAACACCAGCGACACCGTGAGGTAGGTCGAGATCGCGAATACGTCCCAGAGCAGCGGTGAGTTAAAGTTCACCCACAGCGAACCGCGCGTGTTGGGCAGCGGCAGGAACCAGAGGCCCAGCCAGAGACGGCCCATGTGCAGGAGGGGAAACAGAGCCGCACACAATACCGCGAAGATGGTCATCGCCTCTGAAGCGCGGTTGATCGAGTTACGCCAGGGCTGGCGGAACAGCAACAGTACAGCAGAAATGAGCGTACCGGCGTGACCGATACCGACCCAGAATACGAAGTTGGTGATGTCAAAGGCCCAACCTACTGTCCAGTTGACGCCCCATACGCCAATCCCTTTCCACATGGTCCAGGCGATGAGTGAAAAACCCATCAGCATCACAAGGCCCGAAACGGCTGTCCAGAAAAGCCAGGGAAGGCTCGGCTTAGACTCGATAGGACGGCAGACATCTGCCGTAATCTGGCCGTAGGTTTCCGTATTGGTAATCCATTTCTGACGAATGGGGGATACTACGTGGCTCATATAATCAAAATATGCGTTGAATCAGGGTAAATCAGGCTTTAGAATAGGTCTGGGTCGCATGACGCTCTTCCAGTTTTGCCTCAGTTTCTTCGGCATTACGGTTGCGTACCAGCGTCATATACTGCACGTTAGGCAGGGTCTTCACTTCTTCGATCACCACATAGCTGCGGTCCTTGCGGAAGAGCTTGGACACTTCGCTGTCCGGATCATTGAAGTCGCCAAATACAATCGCTCCGGTGGGGCAGGACTGCTGGCAGGCCGTTTTGATCGAACCGTCTTCAGGCTTGGCAAAGGTGCTGTTGGCATTTACCTTGGCACGCAGTTTTCCTTCCTGGAGGCGCTGTACGCAGAAGGAGCATTTTTCCATTACCCCACGGAAACGAACGGTTACATCCGGGTTCAGCACCAGGCGGCCCATTTCGCTGTGAGAATAGAAGTCACTGAAGAGGTCTTTGTCGTTCCAGTAGTTAAACCAGTTGAAACGGCGTACTTTATAAGGACAGTTGTTGGCGCAGTAGCGCGTACCTACGCAGCGCGGATACACCATCTGGTTCAGACCTTCGTTGCTGTGCAGCGTAGCGAGTACCGGACATACGGTTTCGCAGGGAGCGTTGTCGCAGTGCTGGCACATCATCGGCTGGAACACCACATCGGGGTTCTCAGGTGAGCCGCTGTAGTAGCGGTCGATACGCATCCAGTACATATCGCGGTGGCGGGCGATTTCGTCCTTACCAACCACGGGAATGTTGTTTTCGCTCTGGCAGGCTACCACACAAGCGCCGCAACCGGTACACTTGTTCAGGTCAATGGCCATTTTCCAGTGAATCTGGCGGCTGGTTTCAGGGTCTTCGAAGTGAGAATCCCAGAGAGAAACGAGGTGTTTCTTGTGATCTTCGCGCTCTTTTACTTTTTTCCCGAATTCACCGGAAGAAATCAGACCTGTAGTCGTCTCCTCAATGATTTTTTCTGTGCGGTCAAAGTCCAGACCAAAAGCGACGCCTTTAGCCGGGTCATAGAGGGTATTAAAGGTCTGAATCTGAGCGATGGTGTAGGTATCGCCGGTGGCAGAAATCGTAGCACCTGCGACCGTAAAGCTGGCAGCGCCATTGGCTACCACAGCGAGGGGATACACATTTCCACCTCCTACCTGACGGCCATTTACCTTGCTGCCATTGCCGCGAACGATCACTTTACCTGCGGCAGTGCGGCCATATCCCAGGGCGATACCGAGGGTATTTTTGGCCTGACCGGGCTGGATCACCACCGGAAGGAAATAGGAGGCACCTCCTGCTTTTACTTCCACCACGCTTCCGTCTTTCAGGCCTTTTTCGGCGGCATACTGATACGGAATGGTTACATAGTTGTCCCAGCTTACTTTCGTTACCGGGTCAGGAAGTTCCTGGAGCCAGGGGTTGTTGGCGAATTTACCATCGCGGATACCCACTTTTTCGAACAGAACGAGGTCGAAGGTGTCGGCCTGCTCCGCAGCGAATCCCTGCTTGAGACGGTCGGCGTATTCCAGCAGCGCTGTATCAGCTATCGTAGCAGCAGAAGCAGCGGCGGTATAAGGAAGTTCCATCACCCCTTTGCGGAGGCTTTCGTCCCAGAAGGTCTGAAAACTGGTGTACTGGGTTTGCTTTGGCATCATGGCCGTGGCCCACCAGTTTTTCAGGTAGTCATAATATTTCTGTGTGCTTCCGCTCCATTTCAGCAGAGAATCCTGCGCCTGACGGGTTTTGAAAAGCGGATAAATCGTAGGCTGGATGAGCGAGAAGTGAACCGCTGTCTGCTGGGCATCTCCCCATGACTCCAGGTAGTGGTGGTCGGGGCAGACATATTCGCAGAGAGCTGAGGTCTCGTCCGGACGCACGGCTGTCGAAACAGAGAGGGTCGTTTTGGTGAGGCCGTCTTTTACTTTTTCGCCCAGCGCAGTTTCATATACGGGGTTGGCATCGAGGAAGATCACCGCGCCTACTTTACCGGCAGAAAGTTCGTCGGCAAACTGTGCGAAGGCTTCGTCATTGCCCTGATAGTAATAAGAAGGATTTTCGGCATCGAGGGTCGCTCCGTAGTTGCCGAGCATGGCATTGATCGAAGCGACGATCACCTGGGCGGCTACATCGTTGGTGCCACAGATCAGGAGTGATTTTCCGCGCTGCTCAAACAGCTCGGTAGCTGCGAGGTCGAGGCCGTTCATCGCTGTGTTGAACTCAGGCACACCTGGGAAGGCGCCTTTACCCACTTTGGCAGCGATCTTATTATAGAGGTTCAGCAGAGCAACTCCCTGCTGCGAAGGATTGACAGGGAAACGGAGGTCAGCCTTGGCGCCCGTAGTCGTGAGCAGCGACTCGAACTGGAGGTGGCGTGACATCGGTTTTTCCGGATCGCGGTTTACCACATAATCTGCGGCATATTCGATCGGAGAAATCCAGGTGCCGAGGAAGTCAGCGGAGAAGCTGACGATGCTCATGGCTTTGTCGAAGTGATACTGAGGCACTACACGCTTGCCAAATACGATCTCGTGGGCGCGGGCCACAGCGGAGAAGGAAACGGCATCGTAGCTGATGTGTTTGCCATCTGCAAACTGTGCCAGAAACTCGGTGATGATCTGGCGGGTAGTGGGGCTGAGGATCGAGCCGGAAACCACACGCACAGCGGATCCAGCCGCTTTTACCTGGTCGAGTTTTGCGCGGATTTCACCGTCAACTGTATCCCAGTCGAGCGGGTTGCTCTTTTTGGAAGCAGACTGGTGGCGCTCTGTTTCATAGAGGTTGAGCAGAGACGCATGTCCAATGGCAGAAAGACCGCCTTTGGCAATGCGTGAGTCGGGGTTGCCTTCCAGCTTGATGGGGCGGCCTTCGCGGGTACGCACCAGCACGGGAGTACCCGTAGGAGCTGTGGAAGCGTACCAGTTGGCGACACCCGGAATGATGTCCTGGGGCTTATTAACGTAGGGGATGGCTTTTTTGACCGGTCCTTCGGCGCAGGCAGCGAGTGCTGCGGCAGAAAGTCCGAATCCCAGCACCTTCAGAAAGTCGCGGCGGTTGGCCTGAAGGCCGGAGTCCTCTTCCGCTACTTCTTTAAGTACCTGATCCATCGGAATATCGGAAGGGAATTCGTTTTTCGCCCTTGCGATAAACTCGGGCGTTTGCTCAAGTTCCTCCAGTCCTCTCCAGTATCTTGGCTTGCTCATTGTTCTGACAGTTAGCTCTTTGCCTCAGGGCAGCTTTATAGACAACAAATCAACGATTCAAAAAAAGTAAGACCCGCCCACGATTAATAGTGGCAGCGGGCACAGTTAAGACCTCCCATATCTTCGACCGTCAGGTCGTCGCTGTTATCCTGACCCAGCACTTTTACTTTCTGGTTCCGGTGACAGTTGATACACCAACCCATACCCAGTTCTGTGTATTGATATACAACTTCCATTTCCTGGATAGGTCCGTGGCAGGTCTGGCATTCGATGCCGCCTACGACGACGTGCTGGGCGTGGTTAAAGTATGCGTGGTCAGGGGTGTTGTGGATACGGATCCACTCGATCGGTTTTTCCTCATACCCTGCGATGTACTGGAATGCATCAGGATCCCAGCCTACGGCAGCGTAGATTTTGGCGATTTCCGCTTTGCTCTGGGCTGTGCGGGCAGCATCACCCGGATATTCTTTCTGAGCGATGGCCTTGTGACAGTTCATACACACGTTGGCGGAAGGAATCCATGCGCTTTTCGACTTGGAAGCTCCTGCGTGGCAGTACTGGCAGGCAATCTGATACTCGCCTGCGTGCAGCTTGTGGCTGTAGGCAATCGGCTGGGTAGGCATATATCCCTGGTGCAGACCGATGGTACGAGCTTCGGCGATCAGTTTGGCGGTGCCCATCACGAAGATGAAACAGACTGCAGCGGTGATCACAAATTTGTTGCGTAGAATCTCGCGGGTTTTGGTCAGTACATCTGCGAAGGTAAAGGCTTCTTTCTGCTCCTTGGCGCGGACAGCCGTTACGAGCGTTGCTGTGATAACGACCAGCAGCAGGGTGATCAGGGCCAGAACCCCTACCAGACCGAGGAGGCTGTAATAGATCGCAGGATCGGCAAGTGGATCGGTAACCGCAGTTGTAATGGGTCCTTTCGGATCCACAGCAGGCCCATCACCTTCTTTCATGTAAGCAAGCAGACCCTGTATCTGTGCATCGGTAAGGCTTGGGAAGGCGCTCATTTGCTGCTTTCCGTTCTCCTCATACAATTTCACCGCTTTGGCATCACCGGAGGCAATGAGTCCCGGAGCGTTGCGGATCCATTTATACAACCATTCTTCATCGCCTGCGTACTTTGCAGGGACCCCCGCAAGCGCTGGCCCAATAATTTTCTTATTGAGGGCGTGGCAGGAACTACATTGCTGTTTGAACAGCGCTTTACCCTCGGCAGCGGTTTGGGCGGAAAGGGCCGAGAAACCAGCTACCAGGATGCAAAATGTCAGGATGCGTACAAGTCCTTTACCTTCCATGTGGCTCAGGGTTACTATTTATCGGTTAGATATGCTACATCCAAAAGTGAATACAGCATTTGTTACTTTCATCAGCGCGCAAATTAATACAGCCCTGCGTTCTCTCAAAAAAACTCAAGAGAGATTCTATCATACCGGGCACATTTAGAATCATTCTAAACAACTTTCGGAAGAATGCATCCTGCTGTACGCTTTTGCAGATTTTCATGGGTAACGGCGCGAAAGTAAGCGAATTTTCGCAGAACTTGCCAAAGGACACTTGTTTTTTTTAGCGGAAGTATATCAGGGGCATAGACTCAGCTTTTCTACCCAATCTTTATGCAGCTATGAGTAACGAATCACCCATCTTAGACGTGCTGGTTATTGGCGGAGGGCCTATCGGTCTGGCCTGCGGCATCGAGGCAAGCCGGCGGCAACTCGACTATCTGATTGTGGAGAAGGGTTGTCTGGTCAATTCGATCTATCATTTTCCGGCGAATATGACCTTTTTTTCCACCTCGGAAAAAATCGAAATGGGGCAGGTTCCTTTTATCTCCCACGGCCCGCGACCCACCCGCCGGGAGGCCCTCGAATACTACCGCCGCCTGAAAGAGCACTGGAATCTCCGGATTCTTACGTATGAAAAGGCGGAGGAAATCAGTTGCACAGAGGGGATTTATCATATCCGGACCTCCCGCGCCCGCTATGCGGCCCGTTCGGTGGTGATCGCCACCGGGTTTTATGACTATCCGCAGCCGATGAATGTGCCCGGCGAAGAGCTGCCCAAGGTCAAACACTACTTCGACGACCCGCATCCGTATAGCGGCCAGCAGGTGATTGTGGTAGGTGCCGCCAACTCTGCGGTGGACGCCGCCCTGGAAACCTGGCGGAAAGGAGCACAGGTAACGATGGTGATCCGGGGGGAGGAAATCGGCAGCCGGGTGAAATACTGGATTAAGCCTGATATTGAAAACCGGATCAAAGAAGGGTCTATCCGGGCTTTATTTAAGAGCAGCATCTGCGAAATCAGACCCCACGAAGTGGATGTAGAAACGCCGGAGGGGATTCTTACCCTGCCCAATGACTGGGTGCTGGCCATGACGGGCTTCCGGCCTGACTATAAATGGCTGGCCGATACAGGTCTGAAGTTTACGGATGATGCCTGGCGTATGCCGGTACGCAACGAGCAGACCTTCGAGTCAAATCTGCCCAATGTATTTCTGGCGGGCACCGTCTGC
>RDXT01000167.1 GCA_004292985.1 Bacteroidota bacterium | reverse complement strand
ATATAGCCCTGCAAGCACCTTTTGGGTAGCCCTTACCCCGATCTGGATCGGCAGCGTGCGCAGATGATATGCCAGATCGCCCCGTATGTCCTCCACATCCTTCGTTATCTCCCGGATCAGCGTGATCTGAAATGCGAATACAATGGACCAGATCAGCGACATGCGCACCACTCCGTAGAGGTAATACGACATAAAAAGCACCAGCGCAATCAGAAAAGCAATCGTGAGATTTCCGGCCACCCCGACCCGCTTCAGATAGCCCGCATAGATAAACAGCAGAAAGACCGAGAGGAAATTGATGAAAGAAACGTTGGGTTTGCCGAGATAAAAGCCAAAATAGAGCAGCGAAAAGAGCAGTACACCACCTGTAAGGCCAAAATACAGGGTCAGCACTTTTTTTACCGACAAATGGGCATTTACGATTGTGCGGCGGGGCTTGTTGATCCGGTCTATCCGGAAATCGTGCACATCATTGATCCAGTAGCCGGTAGCCGCGATGATCGCGATGGTGAATGCGGCAGCCCAGAAAGGCACATCGGAGAGGAAGCGGAGCGAGCGCCCGTGGGTAAGGTAACAGGCCAGCCCGAAGGCCAATACTGAGACCAGCACATTCATAGGCCGGGAAATCCGAAAAAAGTAAATGAAATCCCTCCGCATGGGGTAAAATTACGGCAGAACAAACAGATTTAGCAAAGTAATTGCAGCGAAAGTTTTCCAGGTAGAAACAAAGCTGCGAAAAGTTTGGTTAGCACGTCAAAGTCAGATAATTTTAGGCAGTATTTGCATATATCTTATGGGTAAAGTACAAGGCATCATCAAAGGCAACAAAGCAGAACGTGAACTGAATTTTTCGGGCAAGCTCTATCTGCCTGAAATTTTCAAAGGCATGTGGTTCACCTTCTCTCAGATGTTCCGTAAATCGGTAACCCTCGAATATCCGGAAGTGAAGCCGGTGATGGGGCCGGAGTTTCGCGGCAGACCGGTGCTGGTTGCCGAGGAAGGTAAGGAGCGCTGCGTCGCCTGTGGCCTCTGTGCCCGCGCCTGCCCGCCCCTGGCCATCAGCATGCAGGCGGCAGAAATCACTGACGATCAGAAAGAGCGCTACCCTGAGCGTTTCGAAATAGATATGCTCCGCTGCATCTACTGCGGCTTCTGCGAAGAGGTCTGCCCCGAAGAGGCCATCGTGATGAGTCCGGAGTACGACTACAATTTCCAGGACCGCAAAGACGCGATCTACGGAAAAGACAAGCTGGTCGTGGACAAAGAGCTGCTTAAGCCCCGTCTCGACTTTCTCGAAGATCGCCGCAACCGCAACTTCGGCAAAGTTTATGACTTCGAAGAAAGCAACAACATCCACACCCTGCGTAACCGCGACGAAGTGATGAAACACGCCCCCCACGACGAGGAGCACCATTGAGCAAAACTTTCCGTATATTACCGGAATACCTTTGTTACCATGGCGATCATGACTTCCCTTCTCGAAGAACAAGCCCTGCGGCAGGAATTCTATCGCACTGTTGATGAAAACCGTAAAATGGAGTTCATTAACGGGGAAATCATATTTCAACCTCCGGTAAAGCTAAGGCATAATTCGGCATGCGGGCTGCTCTATCATCTTATCAATATGCACGTCATTACGCATGATCTGGGCTTCGTGGGACTTGAAAAAATCCTCATCACCCTCACACGCAATGACTACGAGCCTGATATCTGCTTTTTCGGAACAGAAAAATCTATTCACTTCGATGATGACCAGATGCAGTTCCCTTCACCCGATTTTGTAGTGGAAGTGCTCTCTCCTTCTACTGAAAAAAATGACCGCGTGATCAAATTTGAAGATTATGCAGCGCATGGGGTAAAGGAATACTGGATCATTCATCCGGAAAAAGAACTTGTGGAGCAATACCTCCTCAGCGGCGAAGCCTACGAACTGACCTTAAAATCAGGCGAAGGCGTGATCCGCAGTGTCGCTATTCCGGGCTTTTCTATACCCGTACGCGCTATTTTCGACCGCAAACTGAACAGGGAGACCCTTGCCCAGCTTGTACAATAGTCCCTTATGTCCCCTATTCACGCAACTACTGTCATCGGCATCCTTCATAATGGACAGGTCGCCCTCGGAGCCGACGGCCAGGCCACGATGGGCGCTGTTGTCGCCAAAAGCAATGTCAAAAAAGTCCGTAAAATCAGCGACGGCACCATCCTGGTAGGATTTGCAGGCTCCACTTCCGATGCATTTACCCTGGAAGAGCGCTTTCAGGACAAGCTCAATATGTACCGCAGCAACCTGCGCAGGGCCGCCATCGAGCTGGCCCGCGACTGGCGCGGCGACCGCTACCTTCGCCGCCTCGAAGCAATGCTCATCGTGATGGACCGCCAGGAGGGCCTGATTATCAGCGGTACAGGAGATGTACTCTCGCCCGATGAGGATGTGCTGGCCATCGGCTCAGGTGCCCAGTATGCCCGCGCGGCTGCCATCGCCCTCAAACGGCATGCGCCCCAGCTTACTGCCGAGCAGATCGTGCGCGAATCGCTCTCCATCGCCGCCGACATCTGCATTTACACCAACCACAACTTCGAAATCCTGACCCTCCCTTCGGGGTCTTAGGATTTTTTCACCCTCACCTGCGCTACCAGCGCTCCGCCTGCCGATGCGGAGGTGATATACCATGCCTGTCCAAATCCCCGCCGGGCGATCTCCTCCATCTCCCGCAGCTTTTCCGAAGGCTGCTTCCCAAAATAAAAAACGCTCAGCGGAATCTCCGTGCGGGCATATTTTTCGAGGGCTTTGTCGAGCACAGGTAATTCAAAACCGCCATCTGTCGCCAGAATAATGCGGTTGTTCCCCTCCGGGATCTGATGAAGTTGCGCCAGCTCGTAGGCCATCTGAAGGGCGCGCGCAGGTTTGGTATCGCCCTGCGAAGTCAGTCCTCTGATGCGGGTAGCGATCTGCTCACGCTTGTCGCCGGGCACAGCGCTGAGCACAACTTCGGGGTCTCCTGAGTAGGTAATCACCGAAATGCGGTCTTCCGGCCTCAGATAGGCCAGCAACTGGAGCATCGCTTCCTGGAGCAGAGCCAGCTTTTCGGGTTTATTCATCGAAGCAGATACGTCGAGCAAAAGCACCAGGTGCGCGGCAGGCTGCCCTTCGATGTCAAACAGGCTGTCTGCATCCGGGGGTGGCGGCGCGGACGCAAACCAGCGCCGCTCCGGCATCCGTCCCTGCGCTTCCTCCGGAAAGACGATCCAGAAAGCCCCGCGTCCGGGTCCGCCGTCGTCGTCGCGCTGGCCGCTGACCAGTATATCAGGGCGGCCATCCTGGTTGAGGTCGCCTGCCGGACTCAGAGAAAAGCCCCATTGATACTGTAAACCCAGTTGCCCGTCGAAGTTGCGGGTCGTGCTGCTCAGTTTCACATCCTCCGCCACGCTGCCATCTGCCCGGAGAGAGAGCAGGTATATGGCTCCTTTATCCTTGCCGCCGTCGTCGTCGAGATAAGCGCCCACGGCGAGTTCGGGCAGGCTGTCGCCATCGAGATCGCCGAGGCAGGCCAGTGAGCTTCCCCAGCGCACATCGGCAC
>RDXT01000166.1 GCA_004292985.1 Bacteroidota bacterium | reverse complement strand
CTTTTTACGGGCGGCAGTATCTGCATCGAAATATCCGGTTGCAAAACCCGCCGCAGCCAGCGCCTTCTGGATCGTCTCTTCGTCTGTGCGAAGGGAGTCGTAAATCACATCCACCATGCTGGTCTCAAAGTCCCAGACGGCTTCGTTCACGCCCTTCGTATCTCTCAGCACAGCCTCGATCAGGGCTTTGCACTCTGCACAGTTGCCCTCAGTAAAGAAGGCGGTTTTACGGGGCTCGCTGCATGCGCCCAGCCAAAGGAGCGGAAGCAGCGCTATAAAGGACAGGTATTTCATTCAGAAGAAGATTGTGCGGGTGAAGGAGGAGCAACTGCGGGAGCTTGCATGAGGTCGGTGCCCGCTCCGTGGCGATAGACCATCTGGCCTCCAAGATGGGCGGACCAGATAATCAGCCCCATACCCAGAAAATACGCCAGCGTAAACAAGGCAGCCTCTTTCCGGGCAAGGCGGGGCTTCAGGTAGCGCCACACGAGCAGCAACGCAAAGACCCAGGTACATACATAGCCCAGCAGCTCATGCTGGTTGGACAGCACTTTCAGTTCCGGGGAGGCGTTAATCTCCGAAAAAGCACTGCGGCCTGAAAAAATGGCAGGCAGCAGGCAGACCGAAGCTGCCAAATGCAGCAAGGTTGCCGCTTTGAGAAAAAAATCGTCTTTTTTTATCCATGCCAGGGCATAGCCGACCCCGGCGAGCAAAAGCCCGCCCAGCGGAAGGTGTACCAGCATCGGGTGCAGCTCCATCGGCGCTTATTCGGCAGCCGCTTCTTCAACTTCCTCAGCAACAGCCTCATCAGAAGGCTCTCCGCCCGCTTCTGTCTCTTCGGAAAGGGCAAATTCTACCCCTTCTTTGACCAGAATCGCATACCAGCCGATCAGTTTTTTCACGTTGGAAGCATATACCCGCTCCCCGTCGAAGGTAGGAAGCACATCGGCCATAAAATCGAGCAGCGCTTTGTTGCTGCTGCTTTTATCTACCGGAAGCTCGCCGGCATACTTGTCGTGAATGCTCTTAAACACATTGACAAGGGCTTCACTTTCTTCGGTCGTAAAGATGCTTACATCCGTAAGCTTGGAGACCATCATATTCCCCTTCACCAGTTGCCGCTTGCGTTTTTCGTCCAGCGACTCTACAACTACCCCGCGGCCGTCAGCTTTCACAATTTTGTGGAGTCCGGGGGATCCTGTCAGCGATACGATGTCTTTAAACTCAGTACTCATACTCAAATCTACGTAAATAGGGATGCAAGTTTTTAATGTTACGTCAGAAAATCAAATAAGTAACCCTATATGTGAAGGAAAAGATGAAAAGAAAGTGACAATTTTGCAGATTCTCCTGAAATTGGCATCGGGGCACATCGTTTGTACGTATAAACACCTGCGATAAAAGTGCCTTTTAGCAACAGACTCAATGACATTTATTTCTTTCGATAACGACAACTTTTTTGACGACGAATTCCCCTCCGTTTCTTCCGCCGAAGAGAAAAAAATGGCCGAGGAAGTCCTTCCGGAAGAAATCGGAATTTTGCCGCTGAAAAATACGGTCCTGTATCCTGGGGTAATTATCCCGATTACGGTGGGTCGTGACAAATCTATTCAGTTAATCAAAGATGCCTACCGCACCAGCGACCGCCGCATCGGGGTAGTCGCGCAGCGTAATGTAGATATCGAAGACCCGGCCAGCGAAGACCTCTTCACCTGCGGCTCGGTGGCCCGGATCATGAAGCTGATCAAAATGCCCGATGGCAGCATGACCATTGTGATCCAGGGGCGCACCAAGTTCCGCATCACCGAGTGGACCTCAGATGAGCCTTATTTTAAGGCAAAAATCCGCCGCTCCGCCGACACCTACCCTACCGCCGATGAGACCCGCGCCATTACGATGGGCCTGAAAGAAGAGGCCAGCCGGATCATTGACCTTTCGCCCAATATTCCGAATGAGGCTAAAATTGCCCTCGACAATATAGACAGCCTGCCTTTTCTTACGCACTTTATTGCTTCGAACCTGAATGTCGAAATTCAGGAAAAACAGCAGGTGCTGGAACTGGACTCGCTTTTAGACAAAGGAAAGCTGGTGCTCGGCCTGCTGGGCAAAGAGCTGAAAGTACTCGAACTGAACGACGAGATCCAGACCAAGGTAAAGGTGGACCTGGACAAGCAGCAGCGGGAGTATATCCTGCGGCAGCAGATACGCACCATCCAGGACGAGCTGGGCGATGCAGGCTCCGAAGCCGAAATAGATGACCTTCGCGCACGCGCTTCCCGCAAGGTGTGGCCCGAAGAGGTGCAGCGGGTGTTTGACAAAGAAATTACCCGTCTCTCGCGGCTCACGCCTGCCATGCCCGACTACGGGGTGGTGATCAACTATGTGGAGTGGTTGCTGGAACTGCCCTGGCAAAATTACTCCGCAGACAGCTTCGACTTTGCCAATGTGCAGAAAATCCTCGACGACGACCATTACGGCCTCGAAAAGGTAAAAGAGCGCATTCTGGAGTATCTGGCCGTGCTGAAGCTGAAGAACGACAACAAAGCGCCGATTCTGTGCTTTTATGGACCTCCCGGCGTGGGCAAAACCTCTCTGGGTAAATCCATCGCCAGGGCTATCGGCAAGGAGTTTATCCGCATTTCGCTGGGCGGCGCCCGTGACGAAGCCGAAATCCGGGGCCACAGGCGTACCTATATCGGCGCACTGCCGGGCCGCATCATCCAGGGGATGAAAAAAGCCAAGACCAGCAATCCGGTTTTTATGCTGGATGAAATAGACAAAGTGGGCAATGATTTCCGGGGAGATCCTTCGTCCGCACTGCTGGAAGTGCTTGATCCTGAGCAAAATAACTCCTTCCGCGACAACTTCCTCGAAGTCGAGTACGACCTCTC
Source organism: Bacteroidota bacterium (assembly GCA_004292985.1). Classification (GTDB taxonomy): domain Bacteria; phylum Bacteroidota; class Bacteroidia; order J057; family J057; genus RDXT01. Next base: position 1,027 of record RDXT01000166.1, on the reverse strand, counting down.
GCGGGTGATGTTTGTCTGCACCGCCAATACGCTTTCGACCATTCACCCCGCGCTGCGAGACCGTATGGAGATCATCGAAATCAATGGCTATTCGCGCGAAGAAAAAATCGAAATCGCCAAGCGTCACCTCGTACCCAAGGCCCGCAAGGACCACGGACTCAAGGCCGCCAACCTCTCCATTACCGACAAGTCTCTGCACGAGATCATCCAGAGCTATACCCGCGAGTCGGGCGTGCGCAACCTCAGCCAGCAGCTCAATACGCTCTGCCGCAAGGCCGCCAAGGAGATCGTGATGAACAAGCGCAATTCGATCCGGGTTTCCGATAAAAATATCCAGGAACTCCTGGGCATCCCCCGCTTTGAAAATGAGCAGTACCAGCGCAGCGACGCGCCGGGAGTGGCGATCGGCCTGGCCTGGACCTCCGTCGGTGGCGAAATTCTCTTTATCGAGTCCATTCTAATGCCGGGAGCGGGCCGCCTGAACATGACCGGCCAGCTCGGCAATGTGATGAAAGAATCTGCCACCCTGGCCTATACCTTCCTTCGCTCCAATGCGGAGCGGCTGGGCATTCCGCAGGAGGCTTTCAAAAACTGGGATGTGCACCTGCACATTCCAGCGGGCGCTATTCCCAAAGACGGCCCTTCGGCCGGCGTATCTATCCTGACTTCGCTTGCCTCGGCACTGACTGTGAGATCACCCTCAGAGGCAAGGTGCTGGCGGTGGGTGGCATCAAGGAAAAGGTGCTGGCGGCTATCCGTGCCGGAATTAAAACCATCATTCTGCCCAAAGACAACCAGAAAGATGTGAGCGAAATCAAGCAGGAGTACCTCCAGGGAGTGGACATCCGCTATGTGGCTGAAATGGATCAGTTGCTGAAGCAGGTACTGGAAAAACTCCCCTACCCCAAGGCGCTGACGCTGGTTCCTCCTAAAAAAGAACCTGAGACGACAAACACCGCCCAAGTGCAGCTCGACGAGATCCGGCAGATCGTGGCAAAAGCCTGATTATCAACAAAATATACGAAGC
>RDXT01000833.1 GCA_004292985.1 Bacteroidota bacterium | reverse complement strand
CCCGCTTTCACTTAGAAACAGAGGCCCTGGCAAGAGAAGATATGTGCCAGCTCTGGCTGATGACCGACCTCTTTATCAATGCGCCTGTGTACGATGGCTACTCAAATGCCCTGAGCGAGGGCCGATATGTGGGTGCCCTGCCGCTGCTCAACGATATCCCCGCGCACCGCGAGATTCTGGAATTTGGCACCCATGCCCTCTGCGCCGATCCTTTTACAGCAGAGCAACTGGCGGCGATCCTGCCCGATGCGCTGCGCAATATGGATGCCTGGAAAGCCCGCGTAGCACCTGCCAACCGCCAGTGGATCGAGCAAAACGCCCTGCTCTCTGTCCATTCAGCCGCGTTTCTCGATGCCTGCCGGACCCTTTCTCACCAAACAGCACAGATGCGCTAACTTTCGTTTCCTAACACCAAAAATAGTTGTACATTCGGCAGGCAAACATTGAGAAATACCACTGTTTATGTTTTTTCCAGACGAACTCCTATACACCAAGGACCACGAATGGGTCCGTATCGAAGGCGACACCGCTACCGTAGGCATCACTGACTTTGCGCAGGGAGAGCTGGGCGATATTGTATATGTCGAAATCGAAACCTTAGATCAACTGATCGAGCGCGGCGGTCTTTTTGGCACGGTCGAGGCTGTAAAAACAGTTTCCGACCTCTATATGCCCCTCAACGGAACCGTTACAGAGGTAAATGAGAAGCTGGCTGCTTCTCCGGAGCTGGTGAATACCGACCCTTACGGAGACGGCTGGATGATTAAAGTAAAGCTCGAAGACGGCTCAGATTCAGACCTGCTGTCTGCTGCAGAATATAAGAAAATGATCGGCGCCTGAGTCTGCTCAGTTGTCTATCGCCCACAGGACAATGTTGGTGCCCATTTCCAGTGCTTTGCGCCGGACTTCGGGTGGGTCATTGTGAACCTGAGGGTCCTCCCAGCCATCTCCCAGATCGCATTCGTAGGAGTAAAAACACACCACCCGGCCTTCCCAGATCAGGGCATATCCCTGTGGCGATTTGCCATCATGCTCATGCACTTTGGGCAGGCCCTTGTCAAAGAGGAAGTGCTGCTGGTAGATTTTATGTAAAAAAGGCAGCTCTACAAACTCCAGTTCAGGAAAGACTTTCTTCATTTCCTTCCTGACGTATTTATCGAGGCCATAATTGTCGTCTATGTGCAGAAAGCCGCCTGAAATCAGGTAGGCCCGCAGGTTGCTGGCTTCGGCATCGGTGAAGGTAATGTTGCCATGACCAGTGATATACACATAGGGATACTGAAATATCTGCGGGCTGCCCGGCTCTACCACATCCTCTGCGGGCGCAATCCGGACAGTGGTATTCTGGTTGATAAACTCAATCAGGTTGGGCAGGGAAGTAGGGTTGGAATACCAGTCGCCGCCGCCGCCATACTTGATTTTGGCAATGCGGAAATGGTATCTCTGGGCGGTACTCCCTGTTTGTCCCTGTGCGGCGGCAAAGGCCAGCACAAGCATAAAAAACCACAATACTCGCTTCATATTAACAAAAACGATTGGAGGCTGATAAGGTTGCAGGAAAACAAATGAGGTGTTAGATTGGGCTATCAATCCTGCCACATGCTACACCCCGACCTTCTTCCCTTCCTCTCCGAACTGAAAGAGAACAACCACAAAGACTGGTTCGACGCACACCGCGACCGCTACCAGAGCATCCGCAAAACGCTGGTGGGCTTCTCAGAGCGCCTGATCGAGGGAGTCTCTGCCTTTGACGAGTCCATCGCCGGGCTTGACCCCTCGCGCCAGATTTTCCGGATCAACCGCGACATCCGCTTTTCCAAAGATAAGTCACCTTACAAAACAAATATGGGACTTTATCTGGCAAAAGGCGGGAAAAATGCCGTGTACGGAGGCTATTATGTCCATTTTGACCCGGAAGGCTGCTTTATGGGAGGCGGATGCTACCAGCCCCAGCCCCCGGAACTGAAAAAGCTCCGTGCGCACATCGATCTTTTTGGCAAAGAGCTGGAAGATATTCTGGCAGATGAGCGATTCAAAGAGGTTTATGGCGAATTGAGGGGCGAGCAGCTCCGCAACATGCCGAAGGAATATGACAAGGACCATCCGCAGGCCCATCTGCTGAAATTCAAAAGCTTTTTTGTAAGCTGCCCCATAGACGCGACACACCTCGGCCAGGAAGATTTTGCAGGGGAAATCGCGGATACATTTGAAGTCATGTATCCGCTGCTGCGTTTCCTGAACGAAGGACTGGACTGAGGCTTCAGAAGCTCAGTTCAGTCTGCCCGCGCAGGAGGTCGTCGAAGGTTTCACGCTCACGGATCAGTTTCGCTTCGCCATTGACAATCAGCACCTCTGCCGGGCGGAGGCGTGAGTTGTAGTTGGAGCTCATGGTATATCCGTAGGCACCGGCATTGCGCAGGCAAATGATGTCGCCTTCACGCACTTCGTTCATTTTGCGGTCCCAGCCAAAGGTATCCGTTTCGCAGATATAGCCTACCACGGTATAGGTACGGCTTACGGCGCTTTCGGGATTGGATACATTCAGCAGGTCGTGGTAGCCGCCGTACATCATGGGCCGGATAAAGTGGTTCAGACCGGAGTCCACTCCCACAAATACCGCCGAAGGCGTAGGCTTGATCACATTCACCGCCATAAAGAAGTAGCCGCATTCGCTCACCAGGTATTTGCCCGGCTCAAACCACAGTTCCACCTCTTTGCCATAGTCCTGGGTAAACTGCGCATAGGCTTCGCGAAGTTTTTCACCTACTTCGAAGAGGTCCGTTGTTACATCTCCTTCTTTGTAGGGCACTTTGAAGCCGCTGCCGAAGTCAATAAACTCCAGTCCCGGAAACTCGCGCGCAATGTCGAACATGATATTGGCTCCCTGAAGATACACATTGGCATCGAGGATATCGGAGCCGGTGTGCACATGCAGACCTGTAACGCGGATGTTGTTGATCTTAACGATCCGCTGCACGTGGCGCTGCTGATAGACCGAGATACCAAACTTCGAGTCAATGTGCCCGACCTGGATTTTATTGTTGCCTCCGCCATACAAATGCGGGTTAAAGCGGATGCAGCAGGGCACTGTGTCACCGTATTCGTGTCCAAACTGCTCCAGCATAGGGATATTGTCAATGTTAATGACAACACCGAGGCTTACAGCGGCCTTTATTTCATCAAAAGAGACACAATTGGGCGTAAAAATAATCTCCTGGGGGGTAAATCCTGCTTTCAGGCCCAGCATCACCTCCTGAATCGAAACCGTATCGAGGCCAGCCCCCAGCTTTTTGAAGTATCTGAGGATATTGATATTGTTGAGGGCTTTGACAGGGTACTTCACCTTCGCGGGCAGGCCGTTAAATGCCATCATCATCTGCTCGTATTTATAGCGGATGTTGTCGGCATCATAGACAAAAAGGGGCGCACCATACTCCTGGCAGATGTCGAGGACATCTACGCCTTGCAGGAGATAGCGCCCGTCCGTGAGGGTGAGCGAAGGCATGTGAGCTACGGCTTCCATAGGGAAGGGTTGAAATTAGGATGAATAATACCTACACCGCGGCGGGCGATACCAGGTAGCGGCGGAGCCATGTCTGAGACATAGGCACCTCCCAGCGTCCGAGGTCGTCGCTTTGGTCGAGAGAGTGATCGAATACGATGGTGTCCGCGCCGATCTGTCCGGCGTGGATGAGCGACTGGATGTCGCGGAAGTGTACCGGCACGATGTCGCCATCGGGCTGGCGGTAGAAGATATATCCGGCTTCAAGCCACTCGATCCCGTTGCGGGTGAGGATGGTCTCGATGGTGCGGCGGAGGTTGTCAATGGAGCAACCACTGGGGCGGTCGCCTTCGGGGTTGGCGCTGGCGATCACAAAGCGCTTTTCGCGGATCAGCATCTCGCCCTCTACCGGGGTGCCGTGCGACTTCCAGCTTTGTATAAAGCGTTGAAAGTCAGACAGAAGCGCCTTCTCTTGTTCAGGAAGCAGGGGAGATTTGAGGGAATAAAACCACGTGTATTGCTGCATGACGTTTGTCCGTTGAGGGAGGTATCGAAGGTGGGATCAGTTAGGGAAAAAATACGCTGCAAAAATGCAGGTTTACCTGTCGGGAAACAATTCCCTCAGACATTTACCAGGGAATTTTCGGGCTTCACCACCACTTCGTACTCGGTGCGCTGGCCGCCGCCCATGTAGATAATGCCCCGCAGCGGCGCACAGTCCTGGTAATCGCAGCCATGAGAGACTTTGATAAAGTGGTGATCTGCAAGGAGTTTATTGGTCGGATCGAAGCCCACCCAGCCCCGGCCGGGGATCATGGCCTCGGCCCAGGCGTGCATCTGCGCTGCCCCCTGAAACTGCATTCCCTGGTCGAGATAGCCCGAAACGTAGCGGCAGGGAATGCCACTCTGCCGGGCAATGGCCAGAAACAGGTGTACAAAATCCTGACAGACGCCCCGACGGATGGCCAGCACCTCTTCGGCGGTCGTGTGCACATGGGTAATGCCCGGCTCGAAGCGGATGGCCTCATAAATATGGTCTCTGAGGCTCAGCAGGTAGTCGAATACAGAAATATTCCGCTGGTAGGGGAAAAAATTCTGCGACTCATCGAGGCGGCTCGACGGCGTAGGCCGCAGAAAAAGGATGTGATCGATCGAAAACTCAGGCGAATCCATGATGGCCAGCTCTTCTTCGAGCGGGAAAAAAGCCAGGGGCAGCGCCTCTGTCTGTACATCTGACTCTACCTGAAAAGAAAAAGAAAACTCACAGTCGGCAAAGGGTTGTTCAGCCCGGAAGCGGATCACCTCAAACCCGAAAATATTGGTGTAACTATAGGCTTTTCCGGGAAAACGAGGGTCCGACTGGCGACCCAGCAAGCGCTGGCCAGGGGTTTCGGTAGGCGTGACCAGAAAGTCCAGTACAGCCTCCTGAACCGGGTGCTCATAGTGGTTTCGTGCCAGATAATGAACGGAGTAACGCATTAATACTTCAGATAATTCGCATTCATCTGCTCGCCAATACGGTAGAGCGTCTCCTGGGTTTCATCCAGAAACGCCGAAGGGTCCGCTTCGATTTCTTCTATGGTTAGATATTGAAGGTGGCTGAGCAATTTCCCTATCATGAATTCAACGGAACCCTTGCCAGTTTGTTTCCCTGGGTTGATCCGCTGGATGTGTTCCTGCATGTGCAGCACGCAGTTGGTAATCGAGCGGGGAAATTCGGTATTAAAAGACAAAAACTCAAGTGCATTCCGGCGGCTGGGAGGGGCCTTGTAGTACCTGCGACTCATATCGAAGCCCTCTGTAGCTGCCAGCAGGGTCGAAATCTGGTAGTTTTCGACCGGCTCGCTGTTGGGGGCGCTGTGTTCGATGCGTGCCACGTCTTCGAGCTTGGTCTGGGTGATGCGGATCACCTGAAAAGCGCGCTCCAGGCTCACACCAAACTTAATAAAGGCCCATACCTCGTCGTGGAGCAGGGTGTTTTCGATCGAACCCTTGATAATCGAGGTCTGCATGATCACCTGCTGCAAAAACTCATACATGCCCCGCGACTTCAGTCCCTCTGCCGGGAAAGAAGTAACATAATGGTAAAATTTGTTGATGTTTTCCCAGAGCTCTGCAGAGATCATATCGCGTGCGCCACGGGCATTGGTCCGGGCAAAACTGACGGAGCTGCAAAGCGAAAGGGCATTTTCCTTTTCGAGGCAGATGCGGTACAGCACCTCTTCTTCCGGAGCCTGTTCAGGGGCTTCGATGGCGCTCATCGCCAGCAGCGAACGGAGCACCATCTCCTCTTTGTGGGAATAGGGCGCGTCAAGGGCAGAAAAGTACTGTATCTTGACGAAACGCGCCAGATGTTCACTCCGCTCTAAGTAGCGGCCCATCCAGTATAGATTGTCTGCAACTCGTGCCAGCATGTAGTCTCAGCGTGTTGAAAGGTGAAGGTTGTCGGGCTGCTTTATTTTTCCAGCACCCAGGTGTCTTTGGAGCCGCCGCCCTGCGAGGAGTTTACGATCAGGCTGCCGCGCCGCAGGGCTACCCGCGAGAGGCCGCCTTTCAGCACATAATGCCGGTCTTTGCCCAGGAGGGAAAATATGCGCAGGTCTATGTGGCGGGGTTCGAACATCACTTCGTCCTCGATATAGGTGGCGTGGGTCGAAAGGCTCATCACAGGCTGGGCGATGTATTTGCGCGGGTTGGCGAGGATACGGGTGCGGTACTCGTCGAGCTGGGCACGGGTGGCCTGCGGGCCGATCACGATGCCATAGCCACCCGATTCGTCCACGGGCTTCAGCACCAGTTCGGCCATATTGCCAAGTACATATTTCAGGTCGTCGGGTTTTTCGCAGTGCCAGGTGGGTACATTGTGCAAAATGGCCTCTTCGCCCAGGTAATACCGGATGATCTGGGGCACGTAGGTGTAAACAGCTTTGTCGTCGGCTACGCCTGTGCCGGGGGCATTGACGAGTGTCACGTTACCGGCGCGATAGGCGGTCATGAGGCCGGGAACGCCCAGCATCGAATCGGGGCGATAGACCATCGGGTCCAGAAACTCATCGTCCACGCGGCGGTAGATAATGTCCACTTTCTGGCGGCCATAGATGGTTTTCATATAGACAAAATCATTGTCCACCAGCAGATCGCGGCCCTCTACCAGCTCGATTCCCATGCGCTGGGCCAGGAAGGAGTGCTCGTAATAGGCTGAGTTGAAAATGCCGGGCGTAAGCACCACTGCCGTAGGCTGGTCCACATTTTCGGGGGCCACACTCTGGATCGTTGCCAGCAGCTCGACCGGATAAGGCTTGACCAGCGCTACCTGAGACTCCTGAAACAGGTCCGAAAGGCCCGACTTCATCGCTTCGCGGTTGGCCAGGATATAGCTCACCCCCGAAGGGCAGCGGATATTGTCTTCCAGAATATAGTATTTCCCGTCGCGGTGGCGGATCAGGTCTGTGCCGGAAATGTGGTTGTAAATACCGCCGACCGGGTTGTGCCCGATCATGTATTTGTTGTAATTCCCCGATGAAAAGACCAGATCGGCAGGGACTACCTTGTCTTTCAGGATTTTTTTGTCGTGGTAGAGGTCGTGCAGAAAGAGGTTGAGGGCATAATTTCGCTGGATAATGCCTTTCTCAATCATGCTCCACTCGCTGGCGGGGATAATGCGGGGGAAGAGGTCGAAGGGGAAAATCCGCTCAGAACCTCCCGCTTCGTCAGAATACACCGCAAAGGTAATCCCCTGGTTGAAGAAGGCGAGCTTGGTGCGTTCGTTCAGCTCCTGAAAGTCGCGCAGCGTATATCCGCTGAACAACTCGTAGAGTTTATGATAGTGAGGGCGCACCGTGCCATCCTCAGCAAATACCTCGTCGAAGCAGGCGTCGTAGGCCTGATAGGAGGCAAATATGTTTTTTAGCGGAGCACGCTCCATGTGCAGGTTCAGATTTTCAAAATTGAGAGAAGCAATATTACGAATCTTTTAATTAAAGATCAGCAATATTGTAAAAACAAGCAATTAGACGGGGCATTTTTCAGAAATCACACAATTTCCGACTTCTTCTGCCAGTATCGCATCAGCCCGGCGACGCTCATATAGGAGGGGTTTGCCGACTCATATTTCTGCACATCGCTCTCGCTTGCGCCCGCTTCGCGTAGTTCCTGTGCCATAAAGTGCTGAAAATCAGGCCCGATGGCTGCTGCGTCTTTTCCTGCGTCCACATAGGGTTTCATCCATCGGGCAAAGCGCCAGAGACGGGCCTCCAGGGTATCGAGGTGCGCATCTATGTCGGTAACTTCTCCGAAGTGGGTGAGCCAAAAGCGGCGCGCCTCCAGCCCCCTGAGCAGGGCGATCGAGTCCACCCATGCCTCGATGTCTATATCCGGCGGCGGGCAGGGCGGCACAGCAGGCCCGCCGAAAATGCGGCAGCCTCCGACATCACCCGTAAATACATCCTCCCCCATCTGCCAGGCGATATGGTGCACGGCATGGCCCGGCGTATGCCAGGAAGTGAGTGTTTTGTCGCCCACTTCTATGCTTTGTCCGTGTCCGATGGCAAACAACTGCTCTGCCGGGATCGGGTGCATCTCGCCCCAGAGGCTTTCCATCAGGTCGCCATAGATGCGCTTCGCCGACCCGTACAGGCGCGAGGGATCGAGCAGGTGCTTGTAACCCGCCGGATGCACATAGATGCGGGCACCTTCGCGGGCAAGTGCCCAGGCAGCCCCGGCATGGTCGAAGTGAATATGGCTCAGAAACACGTGCCCGATGTCTGAGGGGCGGTATCCCAGGCCTGCGAGGCCTTTTTCGAGCGCTGCCCAGGTCGAGTGCGGGCCGCATTCGACCAGAAAAGGCCCTTCGCTGCTTTCCACCACAAAGGCCGCGATGGAATGATCGGTCAGAAACTGAAGGTCGAGGGTATGGATCATAGAAACAAATTTACCATATCTTTCCTATCTTCGGCACACTGCTACTATATTATCTCCGGGCTATGAAACGAATTTTGCTGGTCGCTGTCGCTTTGTTTTCGCTGTATGGTCTTGCTGCACAGACCTTTGCGGACTCGGCACTCCTTCAGGGGCACCTTCACCGCAACGATACCACCTGGTTTCTGTTCAGTGAAAGCCGCTATGAACTGAGGTCGCCCGCCACACAGGTGGCAGTTACCGGGTCTTTCCGGGGCTGGAGCCAGGATATGGCAGACCCCAGCTGGTTGTTAAGACCAGGGGCAAATGGCGTTTGGAGCCTCGCTGTTTTTAATCCTAACTTTGACGTGCTGGCCCCCAGAGCCGAGTTTAAGTTCCGGATCAATGAGGGTGACTGGATGCAGCCCCCTGCCGGAACCCCCAACGAAAAAGGCGGCAACCTGGTACTGGCACCACATCTTACACCCCGACGCATGCGCGCCGAAATTCGCAGAAACAAAACCATCTGGGCCTCTTTTGAAGGCACACCCCGGCCCCTCGAAACCTCGTACTACCGGCTCACCGATGCCCACGGACGCGAAATCCCCATTGCGGAGATTCTGCCCAACGAAGCGCAGACGGCCCTCGTAGTGCCTGCCGAGCCATTGGACATCCGCCGGGTGTATTTCCTTGAAATCCCGGCCATTAAGCTCAAAAGCTGGTGCTCTTACGATGGCTGGTTCCGGGAGGTCTATTCCGCCAAAGAACTGGGCGCCAATATCAGCACAGACGGTAAACAAACGAGTTTCCGGCTTTTTGCCCCCCGCGCCGAAGGGATAAAGCTTTACTTGTACAAAGACGCTGAAGGGCCTGCCTATCAGACACTTGACATGCGAAGCGACGAAGATGGCGTGTGGGAAAGTATCGTGCCCGGCAACCTTAAAGGCGTCTATTATGACTTTACGGTGCATGGCGCCAATGAGCCGGGGAACCATTTTTATGAGACCCTTCCGGTACACATCAGCGACCCCTATGCCCGCGTGAGCCTCGATAGCTGGGGACGCTGCCGCGTATGGGAGCGCACACAGCCTGCCACCCCCCTGCGGAACGGCCGCCCCAAAATAGAAGACGTAATTTCGTATGAAGTTCATGTTCAGGACTTTACCGACCTTTTGCCCGTCTCCGAAGACCTGAAAGGCACCCTTCCCGCCATGACAAAGCCCGGCCTGAAAAACAGCAAGGGCCACGCCATTGGATTTGACTATCTGGTAGATCTGGGGATTAATGTGGTGCACCTGATGCCCGTACAGGAATACCTTAATTATAAAGATGATGACTGGCAGGCCGCTTTTGCCAACGATTCCTTTATGATCGAGCAGGACATCGCGCGGGAAAACTACGACTGGGGCTACCGAACGACCCATGCCTTTGCGGTGGAGTCGCGTTTCCGGCAGCGGGGCAGCGAACACGGCGCGGAGCGGGACCAGTTTCGCAACCTTGTGCAGGCATTTCACGACAAGGACATCGCGGTAATCATTGACCTGGTGCCCAACCACAGCGGCGAAAACATGGACAAGGACCCTTACTGGTTCCATTTTAACGTCATGGACAAACTCTATTACTACCGCAGCAAAGACTTTGCCCACATCGGAGAGTATGGAAATGAGGTAAAATTTGAGAACCGCCCGATGGTGCAGCGCTGGCTGATTGACCAGTGCAAGCACTTTATCGAGGAGTTTGGCATAGACGGATTCCGGATAGACCTGGCCGGGCAGGTGGACCGCCAGACCCTGATCAAGCTGCGCGAAGCCCTCGGACCGGATATCATTATTTATGGCGAACCCTGGATCGGCTCCAATGACCCTGACTTCGAGAGCAACCCCTCCTGGGACTGGTACAAGCACAATTCGCCCATCTGCTATTTCAATGACGATGCCCGCAATGCCTTCAAAGGCCCTACCTCCAACCCCGAAGAAAAAGGCCGGGACCAGGGCTATGCAGGCGGCAATTTCCGGGAGCTCGACAAGGTAAAAAAGGGACTTACCAAGACCTTTCCCGATGAGAAAACCACCAGCAGCAGCATCAACTACCTCGATATTCACGACAACTGGACCCTCGCCGACCAATATGCCCAGCACAACTGGGACGGACGCTTCGGAGTAGATGAAGACCGCTTTAAAATGGCTGCTTTACTCCTTTATACTTCGATGGGTCCGATCGTAACCAATGGCGGCACCGAAATGATGCGCTCAAAAGGCATTGCCGAGCTGAAAGAGACCGTAAAAGAGACCAAAAGCGGCATTAAGGTCTATATGCATGGCAAACGCGACACCTATAATATGCGCCGCCCGAACCAGTTTATCTGGGAAAATGCAGGCAAAACGACCAAAGACAAAGGCATTTACTGCAACTACCGCGACATGTATGCCTTCTGGCGGGGACTCAACCGTTTCCGGATGAGCAAATACGGCAAGGTGTTCCGCATGGAGGGCCGCACCCCCGATGGCTATTACACCTGGGTGGATACCATCAACCCCTATCAGTTGGGCTATATCGTTGCAGGTCAGGTATTTGTGCTGATGAATACAGGCTCACACACCCACGACTGGGAAAACGTGGTGCTGCCTTCCGGCACCTGGCGGCTTGTGGGCAACAACAGCGGATTTGACCATGAAAAAGGCGTAAAAGACACCCCCGGACTCATGAAACTCGAAGGCGGCAAACCCTATGGCTTCCGGCTCGACGGCACCACCTTTAAAGTCTGGGTAAGAGAGTAGCGCTACCAGCCTCCATGCAGGCCCTCCAGCAGGGCGCGCTTATACGCCTCATGATCAAACTCATAGAGATACGGCGCCTTGTGCGCGCCACCTGCTTTGCGCTCCGGCAGCCGCCGGAGGATACCGAAACCCAGCATCCGCCGCTGAAAATTGCGGCGGTCCAGCTTTTTGCCCAGGATCGCCTCATAGAGGCGCTGAAGCTCCGGCATGGTAAAGCTCGGCGGCAGCAGATTGTAGCCAATCGGCTGATAATTAAGCTGTAAGCGCATCGTTTCCAGGGCCTTTCCCAAAATCTGGTTGTGGTCCAGGATCAGCTTACCGACATCGCTGAGGTCGCGCCATTCGCATGCATCCGAGAGCATATCAGCCCTGGGCACCACCTTCGAAAAGGATACCAGCGCATAAAAGCCCACCGAAATATAACGCTGCGCCAGCCAGTCGCCCACCTTCGCCTCGATGCCGTCTCTGCGCAACTCACTCAGGGTCTGCGGAATATCGGAGCGGCTCAGGTCGCTGAATACGTGAAACTGCTTCAGAAATATCCCCGAAAGGCCCGTGCGCTCATTCAGCACGCGGTCTGCTGCCTGCTCCAGGGTCTCTGTATGCGCAACAAAGCCGCCGGGAAGGCTCCAGTCCGACTTGTGCTTCATCTTCAGCAGCAGCACCTTCAGCTGCCCTTCATGAAATCCAAAAATCACACAGTCGAGCGAAAGATGTGGCAGGTAGCGGAGGTTCCCCTCACGGATCAGGCGCGCAAGATTGTGTTCTCCTTCCATCAGGGCATTTAACTTCTGGCTGCATAGATAAAATATTTTCATGGGATTGTCGGAAAAGAGATTGCAAATATGTACTATTGTGTCAAATTGACACAATGATTATGAAACCTATTCGCCCTCTCCTGGCCCCGACGGGTTTGGTTTTGGCAGGCCTGCTACTGGCCTCCTGGACCCTCTCTGGCCGCAAAGACTACCGTGACCTGAACAAAAACGGCAAGCTGGATGTGTATGAAGACATCCGCAAGCCGGTTGAGAAGCGTGTGGAGAACCTGCTTTCGCAAATGACCCTTGAAGAAAAGGCGGGTACCCTCTTTATCACAGGGGCCCGCATCAACGAGGACGGTTCGCTGGAGGAAAAGCCCGGTCAGGGCATGTTTGCCTTCGCTCCAACCGCTCCGAAGCTTGTGCAGGAGAAAAAAATGACCCATATCAACATCTGGGCGGCACCGGGCACCCAGGCTTTGGCTACCTGGTACAACCTTGTGCAGAAAATGGCCGAGGAGAGCCGTCTGGGCATCCCGGTAACGATCGCATCGGACCCCCGGCACTACTTCAGCAACAATATTTTTGCCATGTCGGCCAGCAGTTTCTCGCAATGGCCTGAGCAGCTGGGATTTGCAGCGATTGGCGATGAAAAACTGGTGCGTGAATTCGGAGACATGGCCCGTCAGGAGTATCTGGCTGTTGGTATCCGCGAGGCGCTGCACCCGATGGCCGACCTCGCAACGGAACCCCGCTGGGCGCGCGTGAATGGTACCTTTGGCGAAGATGCGCAGCTTTCGGCCCGG
>RDXT01000165.1 GCA_004292985.1 Bacteroidota bacterium | reverse complement strand
TACGAAGTAAAGCTTTTCCCTCCTCCTATGCAACGAAACGATCAATCGCTATCTTCGCATATGAAACAGCTGCTCTATCTTCTCCTGGTATTGCTTGTCGTGCCTGCCCGCGCGCAGGAGGACTGCCGCGTGAAGCCTGAAGACATGAAGGCCCTGATCGCGCGCTTTAATCCGTACTTCTCTGACCACCGCTGGGACGATCCCTCGCACACCGAAATGGCGCGCATGGGCAAAGACCGCCTGCTCATCATCACGCAGGATGGCTGCAAGCGCCACCATATCGTGTTTAACCTCTTTATTGCGCCGGAGACCGTGCAGCTTGCGGACTCCTTCTGGGTAAATGAAGGGGTGGCTATGCTGAGACAGGTATTCTGGGAAGACCCTCTGTATCAGAGCTTTGGCCCTGAGTTTGAAGTGCAGTTTGCCGAAAAACTCCGGGAGTATGGCCTCAACCGCCAGATGAATTTTCCCATAGGCACGCGCAACTTCCTGTGTGAAGTAGGCTGGGAAGCGGACAAAGGCGGCGTGGTGCGGATCGAAATGATCAGCTTTATTTTTCGGGAACGGATCGAAGTACGCCCGCAGTCCGGAGGTGTAACGCCTGCCCAGGACGATGGCTGGAAACAGCCCTGATCTTAGCCGATAGCGACCAGCTCGGGTCTTACACGAGCCTCAAACTCGGCGCGGAAACGCTTCACGGTATTGCGCACGGGCCATGCGGCGGCGTCGGCGAGGGCGCATACGGTGCGACCTTCCATGGTATCGCACAGCTCCAGCAGCAGGTCGAGGTCGCGGGTTGTACCCTGGCCGGCATCAATCTTTTTCAGCACCTTCACAAACCAGCCCGTTCCTTCGCGGCAGGGCGTACACTGTCCGCAGGACTCGTGGTCGTAAAATTTGGCCACCCGCAGCAGGAATTTCACCATGTCGGTGTCCTCGTCGAGCACGCACATACCGGCCGTGCCGAGCATAGAGCCTGCTGCGCGGAGCGAGTCGGCGTCCATTTTCACGCCCTCGATCATTTCGGCAGTCAGGATCGGCACCGAAGAACCACCCGGAACAACCGCTTTGATTTTTTTACCTCCACGGATACCACCTGCTACTTTGTAGATCAGGTCAGTGATGAGCATGCCGGAAGGATATTCATACAGGCCGGGACGATTGACGTGGCCCGAAATGCCGTAGAGAACCGGACCTGGGTTGGTCGCTGCGCCGATCGAAAGATACCAGTCGGCACCATTGCGCATCACCATCGGCACATGGGAAAGGGTCTCGACATTGTTGATGGTCGTGGGCTTGCCCCAGAGGCCAAACTGCGCCGGGAAAGGCGGTTTGGAGCGGGGATAAGGACGCTTGCCTTCGAGCGACTCCATGAGAGAAGTCTCTTCGCCGCAGATATACGCCCCTGCCCCCCGGTGTAGGTACACGTCTATGCTGATGTTGCTGCCAAAGATATTTTTACCTGCGTAGCCTTTGGCGTAGGTATCGTCTAAGGCCTTTTGCATCATATCTATCCAGTCGCCGTACTCACCGCGGATATAGATATACGCTGCGTCCATTTCCATGGCATAGCAGGCGATGATGGCGCCTTCGATGATTGCGTGGGGGTTGTATTCAAAAATACGGCGGTCTTTGCAGGTGCCTGGCTCCGATTCGTCACCATTACAGGCGAGGTAACGGGGCACACCCTCTTTTTTGGGAGGCATAAAGGACCATTTCAGACCCGCATTAAAGCCTGCTCCTCCGCGACCCCTGATATTGGCCTTCTTGACCTCGTCAACCACAGTTTTTGGGGTCCACTTCTCTTCTGTAATCGCCGCGCGAAGGGCCTTGTAGCCGTCGTGGGCTTCATACACCTCGATTTTGTGAAAATCCGGGATATTGGGAAGCAGTACTCTTTGATAGTCTCTCCAGTTTTCCATACAGCGGTAAGCGGATTAGGCAGGCGAATCTATGCATTTTTCAGCTAAAATAACTGTGCTGCCGCCTGAAATGTTATTCTCCTTTCTCTGCACCTGCCTCCCGGATCAGGATTTCACGTGCATTTTCGGCATTAAACCGATAAAAACGTCCTCCGCCCATCGCCGCAAGCTCGCTCAGCTGGGCCGTAGTACGCTCTGTCGCAAATTTACTCAGCAGCAAAATACTCATGGGAATGTTGTTTTCGGGCAGGCGCTTTACCAGGCGTGTCAGATCACCATCTATCCCGAAGGCTCCATCCGAAGACAAAATCACCCGGTTGTTTCCGCCCGGAATATAGTGCATCGTAGCCATGCGGTAGGCTTCCCGTATCCCCTTGCGAATGTCGGTTTCTCCGGTTGTATTGAGTTGATTAATAGCGGTGAGGATGCTGTCGGCATAGCGGGCAGATACATCTTCGAGCGCCACCTGGGCACTTCCGGAGTACGTAATCAGGGTGATATGGTCTTCGGGGCGCATAAGCGTAAGCAGCTCTGCCAGCGCCTGCTTGAAGAGGGGCAGTTTCTCCGGCTTGTTCATCGAGGCTGATACGTCGAGCAAAAAAACCAGATGATTTGCAGGGACATCGGCCAGCACATTCACAGGTGCAGCAGCCAGGGGTATTTCCCTGACAGGTTCTTCAGCCAGCGGCGGAGGCAGGACCAGCTCAGGTCGTTCGAGGACCATAAACCAGGGCGTCTCTTCCACCTGGCGGGGGATGATAAACGCTGAAACATCCGCCATCTGGTTATAGTAGGCCATAATCCCGTAGCTCTCATGGTTGTAGAGCGAAAGGATACGCTCATTATATGCGTAATAATGAAGCGGGTACGGGCGGTAAAACTGGCTTGCGGGTTTCCCTTCGAGATACTCGCGGGTGCGGTGTAGGATTTGGACGCCGTATTCCTCCAGGTGGTCAATGATCGTGGGTTCGCCGAGGCGGTTGTAGAGGCCCAGGCGCTTGAGGGCCTGCACGCGCGAGGGTTTTACCTGACGCATCATGCCGAGCGCCCGCTGCAGCAGCAGCGTGTCAACAGGCAAGGCCTCTGCGCGATCTTCCCGGATGTCTTTCGCAATGCGCCGCGTCGCTCCGATCACCGCAAACACCTCCGTCAGCGCCTCGGGCGGGGTGCGCACCATTTTGTCGAGAATAAAGCGCATACGCTCCTTGGAGGCATTGAAGTCGTAGTAAATGACCTCACAGCGGTGAAGCCGCTCCATAATCTCCTGCATAAGGCTTTCGTCCCGGCTGCCCATGCGCTGCGAGCGGGCTTCGAGCGTGTCGCAGTGGCCTGCCAGCTCGATGACCAGGTACATCAGTTCGTCGCGCTGGCGCACCACCTCGTTGCGGTGCTCCGCCGGGAGCAGATACAGCTCGCGGGAGCAGTATTCATATAAAAAGCGCAGGTTCACTGCATCGTCGCGCGCCTCGGCGGGGCGCACACACACGCCCCGGAGGCTGCCCAGAAAGCGCAGGCGCACCAGCAGGTCGCTGATCTGAAAAGCAGGCGTCTGATCCGGGCTGATCAGCTGCTGGTTGAGGGCTTCCAGGCGCGGACGGATTTCGCCCAGCACATGGATACACTCGTTGGTAAACTCCACATAGCGGTTGAGCGCAATCTGCCGGCGC
>RDXT01000164.1 GCA_004292985.1 Bacteroidota bacterium | reverse complement strand
CGGATCAGGATCGAAGTCACCGATTTGGCCATCGAAAAGGAGGGTACGATGTCTGCCGCTTCGTAACCCTGAAAGTAGCGCTCATACTGGATGCTGTCGTTACGGATGATGAGGAAGGCTACCGTCTCATTGTCTTCGAGATAGGTATCGAAGGGAATATCCTGCGCGCCTGAAGTGATCGCTTTGGGAAAACGGCCCGGATTTGCTGTCTGAAACATAAAGGGGGAAGGCGCCTCTTCGAGCGTACGGTCCGGGAACTTGCGGTAGTCCCGGATGTCCGCAAAATTGTAGAACACATAGCGCCCCAACTGGCAGGAAGCCAGCAAAAAGACCATCAACAGAAGGCCCGTAAGCCGGAAAAAAAGGTTCATAACATTCTTTTTACAACGCCATCGTACCGCCTGCCATCCAGCATGACCGCAAACCTTATCTATCTGTCGCAAGAGGCTGAATTTCCTTACAAAAGGGCTTCGTCGAGGCGCTGGTGCAGCGCGGTTGTCATCGGCTCCATGCCCGCCTGAAACATCCCGTCGCGGAAGGCCTCCGACTCGCAGAGGCGCAGGATCGTGACACGGGTTCTGTTACCGGGCAGGGCTTCGAATCGGGTAGTTTCCAGCACCACATGGCCGCGCTCCGGCAGGCCCTCATACTCAAAGGTCTGGATCATCCGCTCAGGGGAGCTTATCTCATGGATCACGCCAAAAATTCCTGTCTGGCTGCCGCCGGGTCCGGGCAGGAGGTATCGGTAGGCGCCGCCTGTGCGGTTGTCGCGGTAGTCGAGGGCCATGCCCATATCGGTGGGCAGCAGCCACTGTACGAGCCACTCCACTTCGGTAAACGCCCGGAACACTTTTTCGCGCGGGGCATCAAATTCACGCACGATGGTGATGTCCTGTTTGCCGGGTTCGGCGATAAAAATCGTTTGATACTGAGTCATATAGCGTCGGAGTTAGAAGGAGAATCCATGTTTTGGAGGAGGGTATCGAGTTTGTCGAAGCGGGTTTCCCAAATTGTCCGGAAGTTTTCGAGCCAGTCGGAGACTTCGCCGAGCTTCTGGGGCTGCACGGCATAGAGCCGCTCCCGCCCCTGTGGCCGGATCACGAGGAGTCCGCACTCCGTCAGGATTTTGATGTGCTTTGAAATGGCCTGACGGCTGACGTCAAAGCTATCAGCGACTGCGTTGGGTGTCAGGGGCTTACGCGCGATCAGGGTGATGATCTCCCGCCGGGTAGGGTCTGCCAGCGCCTGAAATACGTCTCGTCTCATAGGGATATTCGCAACCGTTTGATTGCAAATATATATGCAACTATTTGGTTGCGCAAATTATTTTTGACTTACCCGCCTGTTTCTTTGGAGAGACTGAGCGGTAAGGGATGTGCGAGCGCTGCTGTGTATGTAATTTCTGCTATTTTTCGGACGCTTGACCATCGGATACGATCCCGTGCAGGCTTTGTCCGACAAAATCATGGGGCATCTGCCCGACCCCAGGGTAGCCGAGCCGGATATCCCGCCCGTCGCGGGGCATGTAAGCGGTTCCCCAGAGGTAGTCCCAGATCGCCAGGGTAATGCCAAAATTAATGCCCGCCGCCCGCTCTTTCGGAATGTCATAGGCATGATGCCAGATATGCATGTCAGGGCTGTTGAATATGTACTTCATATAGGGTCCTATAAATGCCGCTCCGATGAAAGCGCCTCCCGCAGCAATGAGCAGGTCCATCGTCCAGGGCAAGTTCCAGCTACTCATCGCGACAAAGAGGCCTGCTGCACCCAAGAGGATTCCCCCCGTAACCCGGCCGCTGACCTGAATATTGGCGTGGTTGTAGTGCCCCCAGATCAGGGTAAATATGTGAATCAGAAAAAAATCATGCAGGCCAATCCCCAGCAGGGCCAGTGGCAGGTATTCGATCGTGCGGTACAGTACATTTTCCATCCAGTGATAACGCAGGTGCGCGGCAAAGCCCATTTCTTCCACCGAGTGATGCACCTGGTGGAACCTCCACAACCGAGGCGAAGCATGCAACAGACGGTGTACCCACCATTGTACAAAGTCCCGCACAATAAAACCGGTAAGTAAAATCGCCCACTGTGGCCAGTGCTGCATCGGATTGCTGGCCTGAAGGTCAAAGCCCGTTATTCCGCGGATCCCATCATTAAAAAAAGCAACAACTACCCCGGATGCAGCCTGATATACGATTAAGGAAAATAAAAAGAAATTGAAAAACATATAGAAAAAGTCCAACCAGAAATCCTTCCGGAATTTGGGCTGCTCTTTTCGCCAGGGTTTCAGTTGCTCCAACATAAAAAACAGGAGCGATACAGCCACCAGCATCCAAAAGTAGTTTTTCCAGAAAGGCTGGGATTGAAAGGTAATTTCGCGCCAGAGATAGGCGGCATAACTTTGATAGGCCTGGATAAAAATTTCGGTGTATTTTTCCATGTAAGACCGGGGATAAAGGCAATCGCGTACAGAAGGCAAATATCTCTGGCAGTTCTTCCCCGGTCTGTTACTTATGTCACACAAGGCCTTCCTGTTAACCTTTTTCATTTATACCATATACCAGAAAGTAAACCCTATGCGAACCCTCTTTATCCTGAGTCTGCTTTGCTTTTGTGCGCTTTCGCAGCTTGCAGGGCAGAATTTCATCCGGGCCTATTCCAACCTGCCTTTTGGCGGCACACCTTCGCTGCTGATACCGGAGTCGGCGGTGCAGCTGAGTGACGGCTCTTATCTGCTTAGCGCCTATAGCGGCTACATTACCCATACCCAGTCCAATGGCGAGCCGATAGCGACTTTCTTGCTGCAAAAGCCCGGCGTTGCGGTGTCAGGCGCACTGAATATCTATAGCCTGGCCGATGCCGGAAACGGAAGCTTCTATGCCGCCGGGTCTTACACCTCAGATACGCTGTATATGCTCAAAGCGAATCTCAGCGGCGCTGTAGCGTGGCAGCGTATATACGTTACTCCGGGCAATGGCTTCCAGAAAATGATCGCTACGCAGGATGGCGGCCTGCTTGCGCTTTCCAATACCAACCGCGGGAGTACGCAGGGCGCTATTCCTGTGCTGACGAAGCTCGATGCGAATGGCAACCTGCTCTGGCAACGCAAATACTTTAACGCCAACCCGGGCAATGGCCGGATACGGCTGTATGATGTGACAGAAGCCCCCGACGGCAGCTATGTAGTCACGGGTGCTACTAACTATGCGGCGGCTCAGCAGGTGCTGGTCGCAAAACTTTCGGCATCGGGCACTGTAAGCTGGGCGAAGGAACTGCCCGCAGGTAATAACAACAATGAATATGGCGTAATAGCCGATGTACTCAGCAATGGCCAGATCGCTGTAGCGGTAAACTATCCGCTGCCCGGCACACAGTTCGCATTTTTTCACCTCGATGCCAATGGCGGGAACCCCGGCGGCGCTTACGTTTACAGCGGCCTCAGCAGCGCCCTGTACGACGGATACTTTAACAGCGACGGCGAACTGGTGGCGAATATGATCAACTCCGGCATTATGTTCCGTCTCAGCAGCAGCGGTATCCCCGCGTTTGCCTACGATTACAGTGCCGCTAATGGCAGCTTTATGTATGCCAGCCGCTCCCT
>RDXT01000163.1 GCA_004292985.1 Bacteroidota bacterium | reverse complement strand
GGCTGGCGCACCTTCAGCTTTTCCTTGCGCCGGATGCTCAGGATCAGGGAAGTGATGCGCTGGGCCATCTCCATCCGCGACTCTGCCACCGGATCGATGCTCTCCGGATTCCAGCGCGGGAAGTTGGCGATGTGCACACTTTCAGACTCGCTGCCCCGCAGATCGCGGTAGAGGCGGTCGGCATAAAAAGGCGCAAAAGGACTCATCAACACGGCCACGGTCTCCAGGCAGCGGTGAAGGGTCTCAAAGGCAGCTTTGTCTCCGTCCCAGAAACGGCGGCGGCCCAGGCGCACATACCAGTTGGAAAGCTGCTCGTTGACAAAATAATCGATCGCCCGCACGGCCCGCGTCGGCTCGTAGTCGTCCATGTAGGTCTCCACGTCGCGGATCAGGCTGTTGAGCACCGACAAAATCCAGAGATCCAGCTCTGTATGCTCCTCCTGCGCGACGGCAGTTCCATACTCAAACCCGGCGAGGTTGGCATAGAGGGCAAAAAAGTTGTAGGTATTAAAGAGGGTACCGAAAAAGCGGCGCTGCACTTCCTCGATGCCTTTGACGTCAAATTTCAGGTTTTCCCAGGGCGGCGCATTGCCGATGATGTACCAGCGGGTCGCATCGGCGCCGTAGTCTTCGATGGTCTTAAACGGATCCACCACATTTCCCAGGCGCTTGGACATCTTCTGCCCGTTTTTGTCGAGCAGCAGGCCTGTCGAAATTACGTTTTTAAACGCCGGACTGTCTTCCAGCATCACCGCAATGGCATGGAGGGTAAAGAACCATCCACGGGTCTGGTCCACCCCTTCGGAGATAAAATCCGCCGGAAAGGCTGACTTAAATACGTCCTGGTTCTCAAAAGGATAGTGCCATTGGGCAAAAGGCATGGCTCCGGAGTCGAACCACACGTCTATCAGGTCCGTTTCGCGCTTCATGGGCCTGCCATCTGCACTTACGAGGATGATTTCGTCCACATAAGGGCGGTGCAGGTCGGGATTGCCCAGCAATTCATCCACTTTTTCCTGCGACATCAGCCCGGCGGCGACAGATTTCTGCATTTCGGTCCGCAATTCGGCTATCGAACCGATACAGATGCGCTCCTGACCGTCTTCGGTGGCCCATACCGGCAGCGGGATGCCCCAGTAGCGCGAGCGGCTGAGGTTCCAGTCCACGAGGTTCTCTAACCAGTTGCCAAAGCGGCCTGTGCCGGTGGACTCGGGTTTCCAGTTGATCTGGCTGTTGTGATAGACCATGCGCTCGCGGGCGGCGGTGGTGCGGATAAACCAGCTATCGAGCGGGTAATACAGCACCGGCTTGTCTGTGCGCCAGCAGTGCGGATAGGTGTGGATGTATTTTTCGACGCGAAATGCCTTGTTTTCCTGCTTGAGTTTGATGGCAATGTCCACGTCGAGGGACTGTTTTTCAGGTTCGGGACCGTAGTCCTTGACAAAACGTCCGGCAAATTCACCCATTTCCTTCACATAGCGCCCGGTTTTGTCCACGATGGGGGTCGCATTTCCCTCTTCGTCGCGCACCATCAGCGGCGGGATATCATTGAGGCGCGCCACATGAAAGTCGTCCCCGCCAAAGGTCGGAGCGATGTGTACTACGCCTGTACCGTCGCTGGTAGAGACAAAATCACCGTGTATGATCCGGAAAGCAGGTTTTTCGGGCTGCACGTAGGTCAGCAGCTGGTGGTAGGTGCTGCCGAGGAGTTCTTCGCCTTTGATTTCGGCCACCACTTCATAAGGGATCACCTTGGCATCGGGGGTAAAGTCGCCCAGGGGCAGGCCTGCCCCTTCTGCCGGGAGATACTTGTTCAGCAGTTCGCTGGCCAGAATCACCGTAACCGGCTGGAACGTGTAGGGGTTAAAGGTGCGCGCCACGGTATAGGCAATGCCTTTTCCCACCGCAAGTGCGGTATTGGCAGGCAAGGTCCAGGGCGTGGTTGTCCAGGCCAGAACGACCACATCTTCTCCCGCAGCGATGAGACTGGCCAGCAGGGGCTGTTTGGTTTCGCGCAGGCGGAACTGAGCCGTTGCGCTGGTGTCTTTCACCTCCTTGTAGCAGCCCGGCAGGTTGAGTTCGTGGGAACTGAGGCCTGTGCCCGCAGCCGGAGAATAGGGCTGAATGGTAAAGCCTTTATAGAGTAAGTCCTTGTCCCAGAGGCGCTTGAGCAGGTTCCAGCAGGACTCTATGTAGTTGTTTTCGAAGGTAATGTAGGGATGATCGAGGTCAACCCAATAGCCCATTTTGCGCGTGATGTCGTCCCACACGTCTTTGAACAT
Source organism: Bacteroidota bacterium (assembly GCA_004292985.1). Taxonomy (GTDB): domain Bacteria; phylum Bacteroidota; class Bacteroidia; order J057; family J057; genus RDXT01. Next base: position 1,322 of record RDXT01000163.1, on the reverse strand, counting down.
GAGCACATCCTTGCGGCACTCGCGGTTGTAGTCTTCGATGGAAATGGTCTTGCCAATGGCCTCTTTGTTGATGCCGAGGCGTTTTTCCACCTGAAGTTCGATGGGCAGGCCGTGGGTATCCCAGCCGCCTTTGCGCTTGACCTGAAACCCTTTGAGGGTTTTGTAGCGGCAGACCAGGTCTTTAATCGAGCGCGCCATGACGTGGTGAATGCCCGGACGGCCATTGGCCGAAGGGGGGCCTTCGTAAAACGTAAATACGGGCTGCCCTTCGCGGGTAGCCACGCTTTGTTCGAATGTCCGCTCTGCCTCCCAGCGTGCAGCGATCTCGCGATCTACCTGGGGCAGCGACAGTTGCTTATGTTCCGGATAACGCTTCGACATGAGCTGTCTTTCTTCTCTGAAGGGAATTTCAGAGTTTTTTGTGAATGAAGCGCGAATATAGGTAAAAGTGATCTTTACTTCATTCTACCTGTTAAGATACGGCTGAATTTTACAGCACCCTGGGTCCTGAGGTGGTTGGAGTCAAAAAAATCTTCCTCCCCAAAGCGCTCATCCGTACTGAAATTCCAATAGGGCACTCCCTGCGCATGTGCCAGAGAATCAGTGAGATACACCATCTTTGCATAGCGCCCAGGCTGGGTATTGGCCATAAAGGTCTTCCACATGGGCGTAGAAATCAGGTAAATGGCGACCTGTTTTTCCCGGCATCGGCGGATCATCTGCTCTATATAGCCCAGATTTTGGGAAAATAAACGCTCATCATAAAACCGATCCTGAAAGCGCCCCGACTCTCTGCCGTTTTTCAGCAGGTCGCGCTGTTCCTCTGTCGCGTACCAACCATTGCGGCGGCACTCCACCAGCGAATCGCCCCGAAAGGCGTAGGCGAAGCTCCGGTCCACCGAGGCTTTGATCCCCCAGAGGGCTGTCAGGCTGTATTTTTTGAATGAAAAAGGATTCGTAAATGCCTCAGAATCATAGAAATGCGCGAAATAATAGCTTTTGTTAAAATCGTCGGGCAGCCTATCTGACTCAGCCGCCAGCGAGGAATAGGATACCGGCACAATCACCCGGCGCAGCTTGGGCATCTGGTCTATGTAGCGGTCGAGCAGGTACTGGTCAAAATACAGCGTCTGGGCGGTCGAGGCGAGGTTAAAGGTTTTCTCTTCAAACTGCCCCGGATCGAGGGCCAGATAGCTGTGCGAACTTCCCAGAATGAGGGTTTCGATCTCTCCGAGCTGCGATTCCAGCAGCTGCCGCTTGTGGGTATAGTCGTTGGGAAGGCGGCGCTGTGCCATCTCCAGCCCCAGCAGGAGGCTGCCCGG
>RDXT01000162.1 GCA_004292985.1 Bacteroidota bacterium | reverse complement strand
TACGGAATGTTGAGGTAGCCAATCGGATATCCATTGGCCCCCGAAATCGGGCGAAATGCCGAGATATAGCGAATGCTGCCCATGCGCTCTTCCAGGATCAGGTCGGAGCGCTCCCCTTTGGAGAGCACTTCCAATGCATTGGAGTTCATGAGGTCGGTGCTGATCCCGGCGGCAAAAATGGCGGGCTGTGTCGAGGCCATCAGTCTGCCGCTTTTGTCATAGATATTTACGTCATTCTGAATCAGGTCCTCCAGCTTCTCGATTTCTTCGCGGAAACTCCGGGCGGTCTGTATCCCTACAATTTTGTTGGAGGCATTTTCATATTTTTCCGTCAGCAGGTGGGTCAGGCGCGTAGTTTCAGCCACGAGTTCTTCTTTGGCCTGCTCATTGTAGCGCTGCGACACGAAAGGATAGAGTAGTCCCATGATCACGAGCATCGGTAATACGCTGATGGTCAGGAGACTAAAGCGGATCCGGGTACGCAGGGGCAAATGGTACATGAACCTCCGCGAGCGCAGGGTGCGCAGGGCCATCACCGGCAAGACCAGCAGCACAAGCGCGCCCAGGCTAAAAAAGTAGAAGATAAAGGAGAAGGAAGTGATGACATTAAAAAAGTCCTGCCGGGGGTACCGGATCACAATCAGCTTATCCGGATTGTTTCCCATAGGCCGGATCAGTTCCTGGTAGGGACCCCGGACGCGGTTGCTACGGTTGCTGTAGTCCTTATAATCGAGCATCATCGGAGGGAAGGAACTACTTCCCCGCTGGTAACTGAGGATGCCTTTGCGGTAGAGGGCGTGGTCGAAACTGTTGAACAGCTGGATTTCGTCGAAGACATTCTGTGTCAGTGTCAGCGAAGGATAAAGTCCCTCGGTTTCTCCCCGGCGGGGCTTGAGTTCAAACAACACCCGCACATTCCGGGCGCTGTCCGGCCCCATCGGAAGGTTAAAGTCTCCGGCGTAGATGTCCAGGTAGCGGTTATCCGGATTTTGCAACTGATACAGGTGCAGGTTGTCGTTTTTTCCCAGGGGAACGGAGTCCGCAATGTCGCTCAGCAAAACCCCGCTTTCCGGAGGGTAAATGGGGTTCCGGCCACCCACGCTGTCTATATCGAGCCGCCGGTTCAGAGAGTCATACATAAAAAGGTTAACCTCAAACTCTTTGAAGCTCTTCCCTTTCATAAAATGCTCCGCCCGGATACGGTCTCTCACTTTAGATGCCGGAAGCACCTGGAGGGCTTTGCTGTATTCATTTGCATCTACTTTTGTAAGATCAATGGCGCGGGTAATGTCCCGTACCAGGTCTTCGGTGGTTCCGGTAAGAATACTTTCGGCAATCTGGTTGGTTTTTACCTCATTGCTCAGGTCAATCCCCACAACTACGTGATAGGTAACGAGGGTCGAAAATACGAGCAGAAGGATCAGATAGTTAATCAGGTCCTGGTGCAGAATGGGGCGGAAGGGCATCCGGTATACGGCGTAGCCGATCAGGGAAATGCTCAGCACCGAAATGAGGGCCAGGGGCCAGACACCATTGTGCAGCCAGGCATTGACCACGACCAGCAGCAGGCTCTGAAGCAGCACATACAAAAAGGAAAAGGAGTATTTCCTTCCGTATAAAATATTGAGCCTCAGCAACAAAGACATAATCAATGAAGCCGTGAGGAGCAGTACGCCAATATCGAGCAGAATGATAAAGGAGTAAATATTGGTTTTAAACAGGTTGGAGTATTCGATGTCCACCTGCGAGTGCATGATAATGGTCCGGAAAAGTTCCACAATGGCATCGAGGCCCCAGGAGCAGAGCAGCAGGGTGATGAACATGGCGGGCCATGCCAGCATGGGGCGGCGGATCAGCTGGTGATAGAGCAGATTGATGATCCGGAAAAGGTGCGTATAAAGCAGCCATAGCATGATCCCCAGCGCAAACAGGTTGATCGTCAGCTCGCCCAACGAAGGCGCCAGATCGGAGAATGCGAGAATGGAGGGGGAGAAAAATTCGTTTTTCAGATACTCCGCCGGGAATTTGGTGTAAAACATCAGCGTCCAGACCGCCGGAATCCCCAGCATCATCCCGATATTGATCGCATACTTTTGTTTGCTGTTGTTCAGGGCATATATCCGGAGAAATACGCCCAGCAAAAGAACACCCAGTATCAGAAAGCCGATAACCGCCAGACGGATTCCACTTCGCAGCGGCGTAACCTGGAGGTTGTTGATACTCAGTACCGTACGGTCGCCGGGACTATAGATGCGCACCTGATGATCGCCTTCGGACTCGCCGATGTTCACTTCGAGGCGGCTCACGTCGTAGAGGTCGGCGCTCAGGCGCTCCCGCCAGCGACCCAGAAAGGTATAGGGAACCAGAAGCTGGTTATTAACGCCGTAGTTGATGCTCAGCGGAATCAGAAAGACCCGTGTGGTTTTTTCTTCATACTGCCGCAACTGGTAATAGCTGCGCTTGTCGAAGGTAACGATGCCCGGATCGGGGAGCTTGCCAATGTTGGCAATGCTGTCTGCCGGAGGCAGAAATGCGGTGTTTGTCCAGCTGATAAGCTGTCGGTTGTGGTCGTACTCGAGCACGCATACTTCGCAGGCAGGAACCTCGCCTGAAGGTGCATTGCTGGAATAATAGGCCAGACAGGCACTGAAATCGGCCTGTATACCCCGTTCTACCTGGGTAATGAGTTCCTCATCACTGCGATCCTGGTCGTAGAGGCAAAGTGCAGCACTGACAATTACTAAGAGCAAGCCTGAGATCAGCCATGGGAGACCTTTCTGAAAGGGTGTACCATCCATCGCTCCTAATATACGAGCTTAAATGTAAAAAACGCAGAAAGTGTGGAAATCAGTTCTCAGAAAGCTTGTGGCTGCTGCTGATATCGGCGCGGGTGCGCAGTGCTTGGGCGCTGTTCATCTTGTTTTCGAGAAGCATCTCAAAATCGTCGCGGATATACACGGGCACACGAACGGAAAAACGTTCGAGGCGGAGCGTGTCTTTCTGCACGATCAGCGTAAAAATGACATTGGGATAGTCAGAAACAAGATAGTAGTCCGATATTTCATGCCACTGGATGACATTGCGAAAATCGGGTATCCGCAAAAAACGGTCATTGATCACGATTCCCCGCTCAGTAACCACCCTTACCAGCAGCATCCGGATCGCAATGTACAGAAAGGACATTGCTACCAGCAGCAGCGAACAGATGATGCCGATCATCCGGAACTTTTCCTTATTCAGGATCTGTATCCGGGCCGAATCGAGGATATCATAAAACGTGAAAAATGAAGAAGCTCCTACAATAAAGAGAATCAGCCCCGCCACAGAGAAGGTAATGGTTACGATCACCATCTCCGGGTTACGCCAGATCATCAATGTCTGCGACAGTTGCTTTCTGTACCACCAGGACATAAGCATCATGCATGGTGCCAGGAGAAGCGCCAAAAGCAAACTGAAGTTTAATATTAATTTCGCAGCAACCATGATCTCCTATTAATCCAGGTCAATTTACAAGTACTAACGAAAATTTCAAAGAGAAAGTTTTTGAACAGAGAAAATAATGAAGGGAGTATTCTGTCGGTTTTTTGGCGTGTCGGGCGGAATTTACCGGTACAT
>RDXT01000161.1 GCA_004292985.1 Bacteroidota bacterium | reverse complement strand
TCGGCGGCGAAGAAGTAAAGTCCTGGGGCGGGAAGGTAGAGCGCATCCCGCTGCTCGAAGGCCACTCGACTTCCGCATTGATCCGGAAGATCAGGGGTTAACAGACACCTCAGCAAGCTGTTCGGAATTCCGCAATAAATCCGGAAAAAATCAGTTACTTAAAGGCTGCTTTCCCCCCACACCCACGCGGAACGGTTCCGCGCAGGTATGTATGTCTTCTGTAACTGTTTTCCCCCAATGAACCGGATCACTACCCGCCTCGCATGTCTCTTTCTGGGTCTGCTCGCCCTACCCCTCACGCACCTCTCCGCCCAGTGCGTGCCCGATCCCAGCCAACTTAGCTCCCCCGGCATCTATCCGGCGTCCCTGCCGCTGGCTACCGGCTGCCAGCCCTACGAACAGGACATTAGCTTCCTGTTTCCGCAGGACACTACCGTCAACTTTGCAGGCACCACCCTCAATGTGCCTTTCCTTTATTTTACCATTGACAATGTGGTTGGCGTGCCTGTGGGTATGGACTGGGTCTGCAACCTGAGCCCCGACTGTAAATATGTAGTGTCTGCCGACAGCGCACAAAGAGACACCGCAGGATGTATCCGCTTTTTTGGTACGCCTGCCATTCCCGCCGATTATACCGTTACCGTAGAACTGACGGCATATGCCCTCGTATTTGGGTCTGTAACAGCGGTTCCCTTTACCTACGCGGTGCCGTTTACAGTAAGCCCCTGCTCCTTTACGGGCAGTTGCTACACCCTCGCGCTGAACTCCAACTGCGAGCCAGCCATTCTCCAGATCACCAACAATATTCCCGACAATGGCAACCCCGGCTATAGCTACCAATGGAGTGTGGTGGGTGACAATGGCTTCAGCTATGCCACAACAGACGAAAATCCCAGCGCGCAGGTCCTTGCCGATGCCGGAACCTACATCGTAAATTATGAACTGACCATCGACACGCTGGGGTATTTCCTCAATGGCGCGGTCATCAATACCGTCAACTGCTCCGACATCGGCAGCGCAGGCGACCTCTACTGGATCCTGAAAAACCCTGCGGGTGTGGAACTGGTTAATACAACCGCAACCCCTGTCAACAATGGCGGCAACAGCCTGCCCCTCAGCACCGGCATTGCCAATATCGCCCTGCAAAATGGCTCCTATGAGTTTCAGGTGTGGGACGAAGACGCGGTTTTCAACGACCAGGGCTGCGCCACCAACACGATGGGCAGCGGCGCCTCTGTGTTTTTCACCGTACCGCCCGCCTCGACAGGGCCTCTGTCTGTTACCGTAGGCGGCCTTTCGGTAACCTTTACCATTGACAAACCTGTGCAGGTGATTTCCTGCGCCGATACGCTCACGATCAACCCCGTTCCCAATGCTCCGCTGGTGTTTGTGCTGGGCGATACCCTCCCTGCCGACACAGCCTTCCGCTGCGACCAGGACACCCTGTTCCTGCACGCTACGGGCGCTGACTCTGTGCAGTGGTACCGCAACGGGCAGCCCATCGGCGGTGCTACCGATACCCTGCTGGCCGTGCTGAGCAGCGGCAACTATTCCGCAGAATCCATTGATCCTCAGTCCTTCTGCCGCAATGCTTCTGCTGCGGTAACGGTCGAGACCCTGCTCGTGCTGCCGCCCAGCATTGCCTTTAACGGCAACCAGACCATGCTTGTCGCCGCTCCCAACCCCGCCTACCGCTATGACTGGTACAAAGCCGGAAGCGGCCTTGCCGGAAGTGGCGCGGTCTATCAGATTCCCAATTCGGGTAGCTATTTCTGCGTAGCAGTTGATACGGCATCCGGTTGTCAGTCGCAGCCATCGGCCACCATCGCCGCCATCCGCAGCAGCATCGAGCCTCCTGAGGGGCTGGTCGGTGAGTTCCGGGTATATCCCAATCCTGCCGCAGGGGTGTTTTTTGTCGAGCTGAGCTTCTCGCGCCCGCAAACGGTGACCCTGTCGCTCAGCGATCTGATGGGCCGGGCCGTATCCTCGCAGAGTTCCGAAGCCGGAACAGACCTGCGCCTGAGCATCGGAAACGAATCGCTGGCACCGGGCCTCTATCTGCTGGAAGTGCGCCTCAATGAAGGCGTTTTGCAGCAGAAAGTGGTGATTTATTGAGCGGATACACGTATATTTGTGTATAAACTCCTGCTAATTGGCCAAACACAGTCCTACAAAACGTAGCAGTAAGAAGCCTGCGGCTAAACCCGTAGGCCCTGGTCCTCTTACCCTCCTGCTCAACTGGGTGGAAGGTCTCCGCACGAACCCACCAAGCCAGGACCAGACACGCAAGGTGGCCGGATGGTCGCTGGTTTTTTTCTGCGTGATCGGCCTCATCGCCTGTGTTTCGTATTATTTCACCGGAAATGCGGACCAGTCTGCGGCAGAAGCAGGCGAACCGGAGCAGGTCAGCAACTGGCTGGGCTTTATCGGGGCCTGGCTGGCCGAACTGATCGTGCGCAGGGGATTTGGCATCTTCGGCTTCGTGATTTTGCTCTATGGCCTGCTGATCGGCATGGTGCTGCTCGAAAATGACTATTACGTCTATGTGCGGCGCTCCTTTAAATATGTGGTGTTTATTACCCTCTTCGGCTCAATTTTTCTGGCCTATGTGGAGTGGCTGTCGGGTTCCTTCCGCTTCGACTTTGGCGGAGGCGTAGGTGCGACGGTCAACATGGTGCTGTTTCGCTACATCGGAAAGGTGGGCGTAGCTTTTCTGCTGCTGTTTGCCCTGGTCATTTTTATTGTACTGAATTATAATGCGGAAGTAAGGGCCTCTAAACTGGTGGAAATGCTGCGAAATGCGCGTTTCCCTTCGATGCCGCTCAAAAACCGCCCGGCAGCCGAGCCTCAGCGGCAGCGCAGCGCGACAAAAGGGGCCTTCCGCAATGAAAAACCCGCTGAGAAAACCGAAAGCCCTTCCTCCGGAGCGAATCCTTCTTCCCAGCAGGAAAGCGGCCTGACGGTGATCAAACGAATCCCGCGAAACCCTGATCTTCAGGAGATTAACCTGTTTAACCCGCCACCGACCGACAAGCAGGGAGGCCCCGGCGCTGAAATTACGCTCGACCTGAGCAAGCCTCCGGTCATTCCGCCTGTAAAATCACCCGCTTCTGAACCAGAGTTTACCATTGTCGAGCCGGAACCTGAAAAAGACTTCCTGCAGGGCAAACGCCGGATCGAGCAACTGGGAGAAGACAATGTGGAACTCGTTACAGACGACACCGACCCCGGAAACGAAATCGTGCGGAAAATTGTGTCTGACGAAGACCAGGAGCTTGAAAACCCCGACGAACTCTTCGATCTGGAGGCCTATGACCCCACGCAGGAGCTTTCAGACTATATGGCCCCGCCCTTCGAGCTGCTCGAAGACCACGGCGGTGGCAGAGGCCGCGAGGTGAACCGCGAAGAGCTGGAAAGCAACAAGAATAAGATTCTCAAAACCCTTCAGGACTACGGGATCAATATTACCAATATCAAGGCGACCATAGGGCCGACTGTAACGCTCTACGAAATTGTACCTGCGCCCGGTATCCGTATCTCGAAGATCAAAAACCTCGAAGACGATATCGCCCTCAGCCTTGCAGCGCTGGGCATACGTATCATTGCGCCGATCCCC
>RDXT01000160.1 GCA_004292985.1 Bacteroidota bacterium | reverse complement strand
CATCCGCATCCTGCGCCAGAACAAGGATTCCGTGTTGAACTACAAAGGCGGTGGCTGGAAACCTTCGCAAAGCCCGCTGAAGAACCGTGCTGGCGAACCGCTGGATTCAATCCGCGCCTTCCTTTTGTTCGCCACGGAAGGGGCGCCCACGGTCCCGGACTGAACAAAGTGGGCCACGTCGTCGCGGCGGGTCGGGAAAGGTTGCCGCCTGCGGGCCTTTCCGGGCCACGGCAAGGGCGACTTTCAGCAAATGCGGCCGGATTGTCAGTGTGGGGAACGGCCGCTTTGCCAGACCCGCGACAGGGTCCAGTCTGAAGCGAAGTGCACCAGATCGGCCGGTGCCCCGGGCCGAAGCCGGCCTGCAGGCGCGCCAATAAGATCGGCCGGGATGCTGCTTGCCATCGCCAGTGCCCGGCCCGGCAGCATGGGTGGCAGCCCGCACCTGAGCATTTCTGTGACCAAAAAACTGCTCGATGAGCACCGCCAGGGCAAGCTCACAGAAAAAGACCTCTACAGCAAAATGGTTGTGGAGCGGAGCAAAGAGGCGGCTGGCAACGACACCCAGTTTAAGGTGTTTGAAGCGGCCCTCACTCAAAAACTGGCCCTTCTGACACCGAAGCTCCAGGCCGTGCAGGACAGCGATGTGATGATTCTCTGGGCGCCTGACATGTATCCTTCACCCGAATCAGGGACCAGTTATGTGCCGGGCTTTGGTCTGACCCTTCAGTTGAGTGTGGATGTGCCCGTGGCGCTTTTGCATGCACCGGAAGCAGTTGTTTCAGGGCGCGTAATCCGGAGAGAACTTCGGACCACAACACCTTCGGGAGAGTTTCAGGCCGATGATTCTCAGGTAGATAGCTGGCAAAAAGCCGCCAGAGAAAGCCTGCGCAGTTCTATGATTGTGTATGGCCGCACCCTGCGCAGCCTGAAAGAAGAAGAATTGCTGCGGGTGATTCTCAACAGCCCCAGCTGCGAAAGTTGTACTGCCCCTGCCCGCACCATCTTCACTGTCAAGGCAGGAGTGCTCAAAGCCTATGACGCAGGCACACTCGCCCTTCCCGGAGCACTGAACGAAGTGCAGATACAGACCGAAGGGAAGGCTTCACAAAAGTAATACATGGCGTGCGACGAATCATGGCATGGACCCTTCTGCAAAGGAGGGTCCATGCTTTTAACATTGTTTCTGATAGGTGCCTTAGTCCAGCAAATAAAAATGCTTACAACAAGGCATCAGCCTCACTGTAAGCATGTATGTTTTGAAAACGGAGCCTGAATGATCAAGCCTCGATGTTCACCACTTTCTTGGTCTTCTCGTTGAAGGTACGGGTGGTGAAAACCACTTTTCCATCTACAAGGGCGTAGATCGTGTGGTCTTTCCCGATGCCTACGTTTTTGCCGGGAAGATAGCGGGTACCGCGCTGGCGGATGATGATGTTGCCTGCGATAACTTCTTCGCCGCCGAATTTCTTCAGGCCGAGGCGTTTGCTGTGTGATTCGCGGCCGTTCTTGGAGCTACCCGCGCCTTTTTTATGTGCCATGACTCAAAAGTAGTTGATGGGTGAAGGTAATGCCCTGCGGGCCTTATGCCTGAATAGATTCAATCTTTACCTGGGAGAGGTCCTGACGGTGGCCGTTTTTCTTTTCGTAGCCCTTGCGGCGCTTCTTCTTGTAAACGATCACCTTGTCGTCTCTGAGGTGTTTCAGAACGGTAAGTTTTACTTTGGCACCTTCTACGAAGGGTTTGCCAACGGCAACTGAACCATCGTTGTCCACGAGGAGAACCTCGCTGAGCTCGATGCTGTCACCCACTTCCTCAGAAAGGCGGTTTACATAGACGGTCTGTCCTTCTTCTACCTTGAATTGGAAGCCCTGGATATTTACAACTGCGTACATGTTTCTTCTGAATTTGAGCCGACAAAGATAGACAAAAAACAGATGTTACCAAAAGCAAAGTCTGCTTTTCCTAAAAAGTTTTACACCTTCCGCCCATACACGATAAAATGAGGGTTCAGAAGGGACATTTTGTTGTAGCTCAGCGGCTCTCCATTGTCCTGGCTGATGACGCTGCCCCCTGCTTCCTCGACAATCATCTGGGCTGCGGCGGTGTCCCACTCCATCGTCGGACCCAGCCGGGGATAGACATGGGCCTTGCCTTCTGCCACCAGCAAAAACTTGAGCGAAGAACCCATAGACATCAGGTGCGGCTGGGAAAAACGGGAAATATAGTCCTCCGCCTCAGGGGTCATGTGCGAGCGCGAAGCCACTACTTTGATCCCGGGTAAATCGGGGTTAAAGTCCTCAGCCACAATGGGATAGCTGAAGTTGTTTTCCATACGGAAGGCTCCTCCGCCCGCAAAGGCATAGTAGGTAAGGTCCTGCGCAGGCACATAGACGCAGCCCAGCACGGGCCTGCCGCCTTCGATCAGGGCGATATTCACCGTAAACTCTCCATTGCGCTTGATAAACTCCTTTGTGCCGTCGAGCGGGTCCACGAGCCAGAAGCGCTGCCACTGGCTGCGCAGCTCATACGGTATCGCCTGCCCCTCCTCGGAGAGCAGCGGAATATCGGGAGTCAGCGCCCCCAGCCGCTCTGCGATCACCTGATGTGCGAGGCGGTCGGCGAGGGTCAGCGGGGAGTCATCGGCCTTATGCTCGACCTGCACAAAGCGCTCGTGGTCGGCATAGATGCTCAGGATGGCGCTGCCTGCCTCGCGGGCGATCCGGACCAGGTCCGGGATAAGAGAACTGAGTTGCATAGGGAAAGCGTAAGGTTGCAAAGATACGCGAAGCGTCTGTCATTCAAAACCGCAATGCCACACTTCCTATCCAGTTGGTTCCTGCCTGCGGATAGTAGTAGTTTTCGGTAAACAGGTCGCTCCCCAGCTTATAGCTAAAGGTATAGCCATTGGGTTCATACTGCGCGTTCAGCAAGTTGTTGACGATCAGTCCGATCCGGATTTCGCGTGCCCAGGCAGGGCGGAGGGTCCAGTTCAGGCGCAGGTCGCTCACAAAAAACGGATCGAGGCTGCGGCCTGCATTCCGGGTATTGTCGAGGTACTGGCGGCTCACATATTTGCCCAGCAGGGAAAGCTCGAGATCAGCCACAGGTCTGAAGGTAAGGGTCGTGCCTGCCACCAGCGCCGGAGAAAAGGAAATGTCCGTATTTTCATGCACAATCACTTCGACTTCATACGGATCATAATTGTAGAGATACTCCTCAAAGCGGCGGATTTTGTTGCGGCTCAGGGCGGCATTTACCGAAACAAACCAGCGTTTACCCGCATCATAGGTAGCCACAGCCTCAAGCCCTGTGCGGTAGCTGTCTTTTACATTTTGCCGGACAGAAGCACCCACATCATTCAGTTCGCCATTGAGTACCAGTTGGTTATCATAGTCCATGAAATAATAGCTGGCTTCGGCACGGAAACGGTCTCCCCGGTAGCGCCATCCGGCTTCGAGGTCGCGCAGGGATTCAGGGAGCGGTTCCCGGCCTTGCGGCGCGTCAATAAAGTCGCTGCGCACCGGCTCGCGGTTGGCCACAGCCACCGAAGCGTAGAGGCTGTTTTGTTCGCTCAGCCGCCAGGTAAGCCCTGCCTTGGGATTAACAAAGAGGTAGGAATA
>RDXT01000832.1 GCA_004292985.1 Bacteroidota bacterium | reverse complement strand
CGTGCAGAAAAGTACCGCAGCGACGCTCGACTTTGCAGCGGTACTGGCGCAGGCCGCACGTGTGTACCGTCCTTTTGACAAGCAGTTTCCGGGGCTGGCGGACAAATGCCTCGCTGCGGCCCGGCGTGCCTGGGACTGGGCAAAGGCACACCCGGCAGTCCTGTATGAGCAGGATGAAATGAACCGCCGTTTTGATCCGGATGTCGTGACGGGGGCCTATGGCGATGGAGACGTGAAAGACGAATGGATATGGGCGGCTGCCGAATTGTATGTGAGCACTGGCGAAGAATCGTATTATCCGGCGACCCTTTTCCCGGATGAACGGACACCGGTTCCTTCCTGGTCCGATGTGGAATGGCTGGGCTATTACACACTGCTGCGGCATGGACAGGATATGGCCCGCGCCCGGCAGGACCTGCCGACGTTGCGGAGCGAACTGGAACGCGCGGCAGAAAGGCTGCTGGAAGGCAGCACCGGGCACTATTATGCAACCGTGATGGGCGGCACTCCCGCAGACTTTGTATGGGGAAGCAGCGCTGTGGCTGCCAACCAGGGCATCTTGCTGATACAGAACTATATACAGACCAAAGACCGCCGCTTCCTGGCGGGCGCACTGAGTAACCTCGACTATCTGCTGGGGCGAAATGCCACCGGATATTCTTTTCTGACAGGCATGGGAGAGAAGACACCCCAGCATCCGCACCACAGGCTGTCGGAGAGCGATCAGGCAGCGGCACCCGTGCCAGGCCTGCTGGCAGGCGGCCCCAATCCGGGACAGCAGGACAAATGTGAGACCTACCCTTCGGACCAGCCCGACGAGTCCTATACCGATGAGGTTTGCTCCTATGCCTCCAACGAAATCGCGATCAACTGGAATGCGCCGATGGTCTATCTCGCAGCAGCGATCGAGGCCTTGCAGGGAAAATTAAAGTAGGTCTCAGGATTTTTTGAATTTCGTTTGGCTGAATAGAAGCTTTGTCCTATCTTTGCATCCCCAACTGAAGATTTTAGCTAAGATAGCAATGAAGCCTACGTTCCAACCCAGCCAGCGCAAACGTCGCAACAAACATGGATTCCGCTCGCGCATGGCAACTGCCAATGGCCGTCGTGTGCTGGCCGCCCGCCGCCGCAGAGGCCGTCATAAACTGACTGTCAGCGACGAAGGCAGACAAAAACAGAAATAAGCCCCGTGAACGAGCCTCCTCGCCGGCGGTCTTTCTCTAAGGAAGAGCGGCTGTGCAGCAGGCGCGCTTTCGAATACTTATTTGAGCACGGCTTCTCCTTCAGGGAAGGCGTGCTCAAGTGTTTTTATACATTTGGCGTAGCGCCAGAGTGGCTGCAAAGCCCCGTTTCGATTGCCTTTGCCGTGCCCAAGCACATGTTTCGCCGCGCCCATGACCGCCACCGCATACGCAGGCGCATGCGCGAAGCCTTCCGCCTCAATAAAGAAATCCTGCTGCCTACGGTCAAATCCCGCCAGCAACACCTGGTGTTTCTGCTGAAGTATCAGGTGCGGGACGAAAGCGATTACCTCCGGATCGAAAAAGACCTGAAAGGCGTATTGGCGCGGCTCGAACGCCTCGCACGGAAAGAAGCCCCTGCCGAAACAGCAGGTACAGATTCTCCCTAAATTGATTGCCAAAAGCAGGAAAAAAGTTTTATCTTTCCCATTCACCTCTCAATCTCTGCGGAGCGGGATGAATCGGAAAACCCTTATTTCAATTATAGCGGGCATTTGCCTTCTCTCAGTCGGGTTCATCACCCAGACTGACGATAATTTTGTCGAGATCTCCAAAAATCTCGAAATCTTCGGACGTCTGTACCGCGAGCTGAACGCGTCGTATGTAGATGATCCCAATCCCAACCGCCTGATGCGCACGGGCATAGATGCCATGCTGCATTCGCTCGACCCCTACACGACCTTTATCGGGGAAGACGAGGCAGAAGACATTCGCTTTATGAGCACCGGAGAATATGGCGGCGTGGGTGCGCTGGTAGGGAAGCGCGACAAAAAAATCCAGATCATCGAGATTTACGAAGGTTACCCGGCTGACCAGGCAGGCCTGCGCCCGGGCGACCAGATCGTCAAGATAGACAGCACCATCATTGGCCCGGAAAAAGCGGTTGCCGATGTGCGCAAAATGCTGCGCGGCGACCAGGGGCTGATGGTGACGGTAGAAGTGCTTCGCAGCGGCCTTGATAAAACCCTGAGAGTCAATTTGATACGCGAGCAGGTAAAGGTGAATAATGTGCCATACTTTGGAATGGTGCAGGATAAAATCGGCTACATCGCCCTCACAGGCTTTACCCAGGATGCGGGCATCGAACTCGAAAAAGCCCTCCGCAGCCTGCGCGCTGCGCATCCGCAGATGACAGGCGTGATTCTGGACCTGCGCGACAATCCCGGCGGACGGCTCGACGAAGCGGTTCGCGTAGCCAATGCCTTTCTCCCTCAGAATGAACTGATTGTGGAAACCCGCGGACGGATCGAAGGCTCACACCGCGCCCTCACAGCCCCCTACCTCCCGGTGGATGCGCGCATACCGCTGGTGGTGCTTGTAAATGGACGCAGCGCCAGCGCCTCTGAAATTGTGGCGGGTGCCATTCAGGACCTCGACCGGGGAGTGATCCTCGGACAGCGCAGCTTTGGCAAGGGCCTTGTACAAAACATCCGCCCCCTTTCCTATAATACCCAGCTGAAAGTAACCACAGCCAAATATTACACCCCCAGCGGGCGCTGTATCCAGGCCATAAACTATGCCGAGCGCAATGAAGATGGCAGTGTGGGCCGCATTCCTGACAGTCTGCGCACGGCCTACCAGACCCGCAACCAGCGGACCGTGTATGATGGCGGAGGCATCGAGCCGGATGTGCGCATCGAAGCGCCCCCGCTCAAAACCATTACCCGCGAACTGGAGCGGCAGGGCATCTTTTTCGACTTTGTGAGCCGCTATGCCCAGACCCGCAGCTCGATCCCCGCAGCCAGCCTTTTTGTGCTGGGGGACGGTGATTATCAGGAGTTTGTAACCTATGTGCAGGGCAGGGATTTCAGCTACGAAACCCCCGCCGACAAAGAGCTGGAAGAGCTGCGGAGCCTGCTGAAAGCCGAGCAGGCAAGCGGAGCCGTGGAAAGCGAACTCGACAACCTTGCCCGGAAACTTCAGCAGCAGAAAGACCTCGACCTGAATAAAAACCGGGCAGAAATTGGCCAGATGCTCACCCGCGAGATCGTGCGCCGCTATCATTACCGCAGGGGCCTGATCGAGGTATCGCTGAACAACGATCCTGAAATCGCGGCTGCTATCGAAGTGCTGAGCGACCCGCAGCGTTACGGCACTATTCTGAATTACAAAAACTGAGTTTTCTCCTTCATGCGTTATCTGCTCATTTCCCTTACCGTTTTCCTGACAGCATGTATGACCCGGCAGGAGGATTGTTCCTGCGAGGCCCTCAGCCCCGAAGAGGCCATTGCCAAGGCTGATTATGCATTTACCGGCGAATGCACCTATGTCAATACCAACTGGATTTCCGGTGGCTGGAAGTACAGCTTCCGGGTGGACAGCACCTGGAAACGCGGTGCAGATCAGTTTCTCGTCGTCAATTCGCCCTGGGAAAACAACTGCGGCTACATGTTCGAGAAAGGGAAAAAGTACCTGGTCTATGTAAGCCGGAAGTTTTCGTCCCGCACCAACCGCTGCATGGGCAACAAAGAGCTGGACATGGCAGGCGCCGACCTTGTCGTGCTGGGGCCGGGCGACCATACCCGTACCTCCTCTGCCGTACAGATGATGTACTGGACCATTGGCCTGCTGGGTTTTTTCTCGGTGCTGCTCGTGGCCGCGGTGGTACTCAGGCAGCGCATCTGGAAGCCTAAATCCTGAACATTGACCCCTCCATATACTCCCCATGTCTGCTGTAAAGATCGAAGAAAGCTGGAAGAATGCCCTCGCTGCTGAGTGGGACAAGCCCTACTTCGCGCAGTTGAAAGCCTTTCTGGTGCAGGAAAAAAACGAAGGCCAGGTGATCTATCCTCCGGGAGGCCTGATATTCAATGCATTCGATACGACACCTTTCGACCAGGTGAAAGTGGTGATCCTCGGCCAGGACCCTTATCATGGCGCAGGCCAGGCCCACGGGCTGTGTTTCTCTGTGCAGATGGGCGTAGCGCCCCCTCCTTCACTGGTGAATATATTTAAAGAACTGCACAGCGATCTGGGTCTGCCCATTCCCCGCCACGGCAACCTCGAAGGCTGGGCCAGGCAGGGCGTGCTGCTGCTCAATACCCTCCTCACCGTTCGGGCCAGCCAGCCCCTCTCTCACAAGGGAAAAGGCTGGGAAACCTTCACCGATGCGGCCATTCAGGCACTCAATCGTGATCGCGAGGGGATCATATTTTTGCTTTGGGGCAAACCCGCCCAGGAAAAAGGCAAGATCATAGATGGCAGCAAGCACATTGTGTTGCGGGCGGCACACCCTTCACCCCTTTCTGCCCATAATGGTTTTTTCGGATGTAAGCATTTCTCCCGCGTCAATGAAGAGCTGGAAAAACACGGCTTAGCCCCGATTGACTGGCAGGTGTGAGGATATTTGCCGGTACAGAATCTTCCGTACTTCGTCGTGAAAGAAAAAAGTCCGCCCCATATCGTCTGCATCCCAGGCGATATTTTCCAGTAAAATAAGCGTGATGCGGCTTTCCGGATCATAGATCATCGTCGAGATAAAACCGGGCACATAACCGCTGTGGCTGAGTTCGCCATCGGGGCTGATTTGCAGGCCATAGCCGTATCCCAGGGGTCCCCAGCGGTGGCTGCGACTGCCATAAGGCTGAGTCATATACTGATAGCTGCTGTCTGTCAGGAGCCTACCTCCGTGGAGCAGCCTGTTCCATGCAGCGAGGTCGCGGGCGTTGGAGATCATGCCGCCCGAAGGCGCCGCCAGACGCGCACAGAGATCGGCCTCCGGATCCAGGTTTCCCGATTCATTTTCACTGTACCCGGAGAGTTTTTCAGGGTTGGGACAAAGGGCAGCGGGGAAGGTGTGCCTTAATCCGCAGGAGCGAAAAAAGGCCAGCGCCAGCGTATCAAAGGACTGGCCGGAACTGCGCGCGACCAGGTCACCCAGCAGGTTGTAGTTGGTATTGGAGTAGGCGAAGTTTGTTCCAGGCCTGAACCTCAAGGGTTTACCCCGCTCCACAATGCCAGAGGTCTGGCTCAGAAGCTGGTGGATAGTCACCGAGTCGGCCCAGCTTTCGGGGAGTTCGGGCAGGTATGTTGCAAGCGGATCGTGAAGGCGCAGCCGCCCTGCCTCTACCTCTTTCAGTACCAGTACCGCTGTCATTTGTTTGCTCAAAGAAGCAATGGCAAAGGAGGTGCGCATACGGTTTTTCTGATGACGCCCGATGTCCCTGTACCCGCGGCTGCCCGCATACAGCACTTTTTCATCCTGCATAAGCAGCAGCACACCATTAAAAAAGCGGGGCTGGGTCAGGGCAAGCAATGAATCAAGCTCCTTTCTAAGTACCTGGCGATCAATTGATTGAGCGCTCTGCGAAAACATCGTATGAAAAGCGCAGAGCAGGACAGATGCCAGCAGAGCAAGAGGCTTTTTCATGAATTCCGGGGTTCAATGAGGTCCCAGAGATTGCCATACAGGTCTTCAAACACCGCAACCGTTCCGTAGGCTTCCTGGCTGGGGGGCCTGACGATACGCACGCCTTCGGCCAGCAGATGCTGGTAATAGCCTTCAAAATCATCGGTGTGTAAAAACAGAAAGACCCTGCCCCCTGTCTGGTTGCCGATCCGGCTTTGCTGCTCTTCGCTGGCGGCTTTGGCCAGGAGCAGCCCGCAGCCCTCCGAGCCTTGTGGAGCGACCCGCACCCAGCGCTTGGTTTCGCTCAGCGGCGTATCTTCCAACAGGGTAAAACGGAGTTTTTGGGTATAAAAGGCAATGGCTTCGTCGTAGTCGCGCACCACGAGGGAAAGCTGCGCAATGTGTTGTCGCATACTATGAAAGGTAAAGTTAATCCGCTTGTTGAACTTTCCGGGGATCAGGGCTGTCTTCGATAAAATGCCGTACTCCCGGTCCGATCTCTGTCCATGCGCTGCGGAGAAATGCCGGGTATAGGGTCTCCTGCTCTATTTCTTCGGGGCTGAACCAGCGGAATTCGAGCAGATGGTTTCCTTCGGCTCCGGTAAAGGGAGCTACGCCCTCGTTTTCGAGTTCCATTTCATAAAAAAGGCCCAGTTCATGGTATTTGCGGCCATGATAGATGAAAAAATTCTCTGCCATCCAGATCAGGCGGGTAGGAATGACCTTCAGGCCTGTTTCTTCCTCCATTTCGCGGATCAGGGTCTGACTGCTGACTTCGCCCATTTCAGCTCTGCCCCCGGGCAGGGTCCAGAAGCCGTCCGACTGGAAGCGGTGCAGCAGCAGCCGTCCTTCGCGGACAGCAACGCCCGCCACCCGGTAATTAAACCGGCAATCGCCTTCGCTAAAACTAATCATATACAAATATAGGTAGTCGCAGCATATAAACACACAGAAGCCGCCTTGCGGGCGGCTTCTAATAGCCGTTTCGGGTCGGAGACCACTCACGAGCTTTTATTTACGAGCCTTTACTTAGTCCTTGATTTTCAGGGCCTCATAGTCTTTAAAAGGACTCATCGGAACGGCAGCCGCTTTTTCGCGGTAGGCCTTCCAGTCTTTGTCAAAGAAAGCATTTACCCGTGCAACATAGCTTTCGAGACGGGTCATCAGCTGCTCCATCGAATAGGTCTGGGTAGCATTCAGCGGCATATCGTAGGGCTGAAGGTAGTTCAGCGCCTCAAAAATCTGGCTGATCAGATAGGGCGAGTCATCGTAGATACCTTTGAGGTCCTCCTGGGGTACTACGAGATAGATCAGCTTGTTGATCGAGTCTTTGACGCTGCCGCTGAGTTTTTTCAGCTCATTAACTGCCGCAGAGTCATTTTTGGGCAGCATCCCTTCGATCTTTGCGATCGTTTCTTTGGCTTCCTTGAGGCGGTTCAGCGCTTCGGTGCTCAGGGCAATGGGGGGGCCGAGTTTTTTCAAAGCTGCAACATGGGCCTCCAGGGCCGCGCGGTTTTCGGGGTAGCGGGGGTCATGCAGCACGCGCACGCTGGTGGAGTCCTTGCTGTTGCGGAAGCTCATACGCACTTTGTAGGTACCGGGCAGAATCGGAAAGCCTCCCGGCTCCTGGTTGCCGCCGCCACCGCCACGGGTCTGAAGACGCGGGAAACGAACCCCTTTGGCATCGAGTCCCCAGTAGATGCGGTTGATGCCGGTATCCGCTTTTACCTTCAGCGTGCGGATCAGCTCATTGTTCATGTCGAAAATCTCCACTTTTACGCTGTCTGATCCCGGTTTTTTATCCGACTTGACGCTGTCTGCGGGTGCTTTGAGGCTTTCAGCAGGTGCAGGGGCAGGCTCCGGTTTTTTCGCTTTCGCTTTGGACTTGGGTTCCGGAACTGCTGCCTTGGGCGCTTCAGGGCTTTTCTTTTTGCCGTAGCTCACCGAAAAAGTCAGCATAGCGCCTCCTTCGCGGTTTTCACCTGCGTAGATAGCATCAGCGGCAAAGCGGGTACCATTGGCTTCGGAATAGGAGGCCAGCACGGCATCGGGCGCATCGAATACATGCAACTCCTTCTCTGTCAGTTGGATACCTTCGGTGGCCAGCTCGCGCAGCGGACGAATGTCGTCAATCACCCAGAAGGCCCGGCCAAAGGTGGCGATCACCAGGTCAGCTTCGCGGGGATGAATCACCAGGTCAATGGTCGAAGTAGTCGGGAAATCGTCTTTGTTCCAGCGGGTCCAGGCTTTGCCACCATCTATGCTCACATACAGCCCGGTTTCGGTGCCCAGAAAGAGCAGGTTGGGCTGCACAGGGTCCTGCACAAGGGTGAGCGCATGGCCCTGCACGTCGTTTTCATCCACGATCCGCTCAAAGGTCTGTCCAAAGTCGCGTGTGCGATAGACATAGGGCTTCCAGTCGTTCTGGCGGTAGTTGTTCACCACAACATAGGCTTCTCCTGCCTGGTGCGAAGAGACGTGAATGTGGGGAATCCAGCCGTTTTTGGGCGCTCCTGGCAGGCGTGAAGTGAGGTTGGTCCAGGTCTGGCCGTCGCGGGTAAGCTGAAGGTTGCCATCATCAGTACCGACCCAGAGCTGGTTTTTGGCGACCGGGCTTGGGCTGAGGGTGATAATGGTACAATGGTTTTCGGCAGCGGTAACGTCGAGGGTAAGGCCGCCGGAGGTGTTTTGCTTCAGCTTGCTGGTATCGTTGGTGGTGAGGTCCGGGGACATGAGGGTCCAGCTTTCACCCCGGTCGGTACTTTTATGCACAAACTGGCTGCCATAGTAAATGGTCGCCGGATCGAAGGGGTCCTGGGCGATGCCTGCATTCCAGTTGAACCGGAGCGCAGTGCCCTGCGGATGCAGCGGACGGATAAAGCGGTTGCGGCCCGTCTCCGCATCGTAGCGGCCCAGATAGCCGCCCTGCGACATGGCATATCCGTAGCGGGAGTCCTGAGGATCAGGCATTACATCAAATCCGTCGCCGAAAAACAGCTCTGTCCAGAGTGCGTTGCGGATCCCGCCGGAGCTCCACACGTATGCCGGACCACGCCAGGAACCATTGTCCTGCATGCCCCCGTAAATATTGTAAGGCATGTCATTATCTACCCGTACATGGTAAAACTGCCCCACGGGAATGTTCTCCGCAAAGCGCCAGGTTTTGCCCATGTCATACGAAATGTTCAGACCGCCGTCATTGCCTTCGATCAGCATTTCCGGCTTTTCGGGGTTAATCCAGAGGGCATGGTGGTCGGGATGGACATCATTGTAGGGGGCGACCACCTTAAAACTCTTTCCGCCATCATCACTGCGCGACAAAACCGTATAAACGGTGTACAAGCGGTCTTCATTTTTAGGGTCAACATAAATTTCGGAGTAATAAAAGGGCCTGTTGCCGATTTCCTCCTTGTCGCTGACCATATTCCAGGTGAATCCACCGTCATTTGAGCGGTAGAGGGCATTTTTGGCTGCTTCGACCAGGGCATACACCACTTTGGGGTTGCTGCGGGAGACTGCCACACCGATACGTCCCAGGTTTCCTTCGGGAAGGCCATCTTTGTCTGTGCGTTTGTCCCAGGTTTTGCCGCCATTATAGCTTACGTATAAGCCAGAACCGGGGCCGCCGGAGTTAAAAATCCAGGGCTTGCGCTGGAACTCCCACATGGCAGCAAAGAGTTTGTTGGGATTGGAAAAATCCATCACCAGATCGGCCACTCCGACCCCGGGACCTACATAGAGGACCTTTTCCCAGGTTTTGCCGCCGTCGGTGGTTTTATATACCCCGCGATGCTCCGAGTCACCCCAGGCCACGCCCTGCGCACCCACATATACCACATCCGGATTGTCGGGGTGAATGAGGATGCGGTGGATCTGGCGGGTTTCTTCGAGGCCCATGCAGGTCCAGTGTTTGCCGCCGTCAATGCTGCGATATACTCCGGAGCCGCTGCTCTGGCTGTTGCGGGGATTGCCTTCGCCCGTGCCGACCCAGATCACATCCGGATTTTTCTGATAAACAGCTACAGCGCCGATGGAGTGTGTTTTTTCCCGGTCAAAGATGGGAGTCCAGTCGTGGCCGCCACTTTCGGAGCGCCAGAGACCGCCGGAAGCCGTGCCGGCATAGATCACATCGGGGTTGGAGACCAGCGCATCAATGGCCGTAACGCGGCCGCTCATACCTGCGGGGCCGATGTTGCGGGGTTTGAGGGCTGTAAACAGGCTGCTGTCGAGCGTCTGGGCCTGGGTCCAGAGGCATAACAACATCAATATACCTGTTGCGAAGCACTTTCGGTTGGGTGTTTGCATATAAGGTTCAGATACAGTTAAGGATAGTGTAATGCAAATTACGCAAGATCGGGTGCATGACAAGTAAAATGGCAGAGGATGAAGCGAAACTCGAAGAGAAAAAGCCCGTTATATGAGTTGTGCTATGCGCTCTGGCCCAAAAGCGCTAAATTTGCTGCGACCTCCCCTCTATGCAAGACAAAGTAAGCGGAAAAGTATTTGACTGGGTGCTCATCAAGCGCCTTTCTGCCTATGCAAAGCCCTATCGCGCCTGGTTTGGGCTTGCGCTGGTATTCACCCTTGGCCTCGCAGCCCTCTCGCCTGTACGACCGATCCTGATCCAGTCCCTGCTCGATCGCCAGGTGGTGGCCGGAGACATTCCGGGACTGCGGATGATGATTCTGCTGATTCTGGGCCTGCTGCTGCTGGAGGTCTGCATTACCTATGCCAATACCCTTCTCACCAACTGGCTGGGACAGAGCGTAATCCGCGACATCCGCAAACAGGTATTCAACCACCTCATGGGCCTGCGCCTGGGTTACTTTGACCGGACACCCGTGGGCACCCTCCAGACCCGCACCGTGAGCGACGTCGAAACCCTGAACGATATTTTCACCACCGGACTCGTGCACATCCTCGGCGAACTGCTCTCGCTCGTCGCCATTATGATCGCCATGTTTTATGTGTCCTGGGAACTGACGCTGGCGGTGCTGCTCACCATGCCCCTGCTGATTCTGACGGCCTATATCTTTAACAAAAAGGTGAAAGTTTCTTTCCAACAGGTGCGCAAGGCCGTATCTGAAATGAATGCCTTCTTGCAGGAACACATCACCGGGATGCAGATCGTGCACATCTTTAACCGCGAAAAAGAAGAAAAACGCCGCTTTGAAGAGATCAACCACCGGCACCTGGTGGCGCACCTCGACTCTACCCTCTATTACAGCATCTTTTTTC
The DNA here is from genome assembly GCA_004292985.1 of Bacteroidota bacterium. GTDB lineage: Bacteria > Bacteroidota > Bacteroidia > J057 > J057 > RDXT01. The sequence goes on along the minus strand of RDXT01000832.1, from coordinate 2,072 downwards.
CGGCAGTAGAGATCGTTACGGCGCTCACAACCGCCCTGCTGGTCTGGTATGGTTCCGGAAGGGTGATGAGTCACTACATCGGATTTGGCGAGCTGGTGGCCTTTATTATGTTTACCGGCATGTTTTTTCGCCCGATCCGGATGCTGGCCGACCAGGTCAACGTGCTTCAGATGGGCATGGTCAGTGCCGAGCGTATCTTTAAAATCCTCGATACGCAGGAGATTATTCCGGATGAAGGCGCTATAGCGGAGATTCCTTCGCGGGACGATGGCGCCGGAATTACCTTTCAGGAGGTGAGTTTTGGCTATACAGATACGGACAAAGTCCTCCGCAACATCAGTTTTGAGGTGCAGCCCGGCGAAAAACTCGCGCTGGTTGGCGCTACCGGCTCCGGCAAAAGTACCATCATTAACCTGCTGAGCCGCTTTTATGAAATTCAGGAAGGGGAAATCCGGATCAACGGCATTTCCATCAAGGACTTCCGCCTCGAAACCCTGCGCAGCCAGATCGGCGTGGTGCTGCAGGACGTATTTTTATTCTCGGGAACCATCCGGGAAAATATTACCCTGTTTCAGCCCGACATTTCCCAGGAGCGGGTCGAAGCTGCTGCCCGCCGCGTGGGTGCGCACGATTTTATCATGCAGCTGCCCGGCGGCTACGACTACGATGTGCGTGAGCGCGGAGCTACCCTTTCGCTGGGCCAGCGGCAACTGGTGGCTTTCGCCCGTGTGATGATCTACGATCCACGTATTCTGGTGCTCGACGAGGCTACCGCAAATATAGATTCGGACTCGGAAGAGCTGATTCAGAATGCGATAGATACCGTCATGTCGGGCCGCACCTCGATTATCATCGCCCACCGCCTGTCCACGATCCAGAAAGCGGACCAGATTCTGGTGCTGAAAAAAGGAGAGATCATCGAGTCGGGCGACCATCAGGCTTTGCTGGCGAAACAGGGAGCGTATTATCAGTTGTATGAGATGCAGTTTGCGGGATAATCGCCTTATCTCCTCTATTTCCCCCTATTCCCTTTCTTCATATTTTTCTTGTGAATGGGTAGGAAATAGCTCTAATTGGGGCCGTTCGAATTCATGTACTTACCCCAAAGATCATGTACCTCTATCCCATTATTGCAGCAGCCATCCTGATCCTCTTATCCGGCTTTCGCATCGCGCAGGAGTACCAGCGTTCGGTTGTGTTCCGCCTCGGACGCTTTCAGTACATCAAAGGTCCGGGCCTGTACTGGATTATCCCCTTCATCGAGCGGCAGCAAAGGGTGGACATCCGCACCAAAACCGTGGACCTCGAACAGCAGGAAACCATCACCAAAGACAGCGTAACCATCAAGGTAAATGCGGTGCTCTGGTTTAAAATCATCAGCCCCGAAGAGGCCATCATTAAAGTGGCCGATTACAATAAAGCTGTGTATCAGTTTTCCGTAACGGCCCTGCGTAACATCATCGGTCAGCACACCCTCGACGAAGTGCTGCGCGAGCGCGAAGAGATCAACCGTACCCTCCAGCAAATTGTGGACGGCATCACCACTCCCTGGGGGATTAAAATCGAAATGGTCGAAATGAAGGATGTCGAGATTCCGGAAGCGATGCAAAGAGCAATGGCGCGTGAGGCCGAAGCCATCCGCGAAAAAAGAGCCCGTATCGTAAAAGCCGAAGCCGAGCTGGAGGCCTCCCTTAAACTCACCCAGGGCGCCCGCGAGATGGAAAAAAGCCCGATTACGCTGGAACTCAGGCGCATGCAGATGCTCTCCGAGATCGGTATAGACAACAATACAACAACAATCGTGATGATCCCTTCGGATTTTATGTCCCTCGCCAAAAGTGTGACGGAGTGGGTGGAGAAGAAGGGCTGAGTGTTTTTGGTATGTTAGTATTCAATTGTCAATTTAAGCTTCTCAAATTCTTGCCTTTTCCCTTGTTTCCCCTTGTCAAAAATCAGCTTCAGGTTGATATTTAAACGCATTTTTAAACAGCCCTTCTGTATCATCAGAGTTGACGAGACAAAGTCCAAAAGGCGAAAATGCGCTGCTTGTAACGTCGGCTCTTTGCCAAAGC
>RDXT01000159.1 GCA_004292985.1 Bacteroidota bacterium | reverse complement strand
CCAAATGCCAGGTGCTGATCCAGATGGACCAGGAGCAGGCGGTAGTTGTAGAATTGTATGCCATAGATGGGCGGAGTTTACAGCGGAGCACTCACTACGGGCAGCAGATCGAGGTGTTTTTTGACCTGAACGAGGAAAGCAGCGGTATCTTCCTGATTTCGGTGCAGACAGCACAGGGCCGTGTCAGCAAGCCATTGATCCTGAAGCGGTAGCCGAGCAAAAAACCGTGCGAATCCAGTATGAAGATATTCTGCCGGATGCCAACAGCTCCTTCCGGCTGATGGTCAACCCCCGGCTGAACGATTTTTTCTTCTGGCATTCTCATCCGGAGTACGAGTTGGTGTATATCGAGGGGGCGAATGGTACCCGGCACGTGGGAGAGCATATTTCCCGCTACACAGGCAGCGATCTGGTCTTTATCGGGTCAAATATTCCGCACCTCAATTTCGATTATGGGGTAAAAACCGACTATGAAAAGGTGGTGCTGCACATCCGGCAGGACTTCCTGAGCCAGGGTTTTGCGGGTGCGCCCGAATTGTCGGGGATCCGGGAGCTGTTTGAGCAGGCGCGGAAGGGCATCGCGTATGGCGAAGCGACCAAAGCGCAGGTAGGGGCACGCATGAAGCAGTTGCAGGGCCTCGCGCCTTTTGAGCAGTTTCTGGAAGTGCTGCAGCTCATGCAGGCGCTTGCCCTCGCGCCCGACAAGGCGCTTCTCCATTCGCAACCCATTGAAAATCAATATACCCAGCGGGAGCAGGACCGGCTCAGGCGGCTGTACCAGTTCATTGACGAAAGTTACCGCCGCAAAATCGGCATACCCGAAGCCGCAAGCCTGAGCAACCTCAGCAGTGCCGCCTTTTGCCGTTATTTTAAAAAAATGACCCGCCTCACCTTCACCGAATTTCTCAACCGCTACCGCATTAACCAGGCAAAAAACCTCCTGCTGGCGGGCAGCAATGTCAGTGAGGCCTGCTTCGAATGCGGCTTCGAAAGTCTCTCCTACTTCAACCGCACGTTTAAAAAAATAACCGGCGTGAATCCTCTTGCGTTTAAAAAGCTGTACACACAGCACCCCCACCTTTAACCGCAGACCCCATGCCCGAAGTCCTTCATCAACAGCTCCGGCAAATGATCCGCCTTTCCGAAGCGGAAATCGAGTCTTTTATCCGGCTTTTTACCATTCGTCATCTGAAAAAGGGCGAAAATCTGCTGATTCCGGGCGAAATATGCAGGCATCTGTTTTTTATCCGCTCAGGCTGTATCCGCTATTATTACACCAGCGACAACGGCGAGGAACATACGGGGCAGTTTTTTTTCGAAAATGGCTGGTACACCGATTTTGAAAGTTACCTCACCGGAAAACCCGGCACGCAAACCATCGAGGCCATCGAAGCCTCTGTCATTATGCAGCTGGCCAAAACAGATATTGACCGGCTCTATGACGAAAATCCCCTGTTCGAGCGCTTTGGGCGGCTGATGATCGAGCAGGGCTTTCTGGCTGTCAAACGGAGAAATGCTTCTTTTCTGAACGAAAGCCCGGAGGAGCGCTACCTGGAGCTGATGCGCACGCGGCCCAAAGTGGTGGAGCGGGTGGCCCTGCACCATATTGCATCCTACCTGGGCATAAAACCCGAGAGCCTGAGCCGTATCCGCAAAAGGTTGCAGATGCAGGACTCAGGCTCATGAGCGCCGGAAATCGGCTGTGTATTATTGCCGGATCAGTCTTCCGTAGTAGGACTGGCGGTTTTGGGTGACCTGGATCAGGTACAGCCCGGCGCGAAGTTCCTGAACGGGGATGCTGAGTTCGTAGGCTTCTACGGTGTAGCTGGCCATCACGCGGCCTGCGAGGTCGAGCAGCAGCACCTGGGCTGGCTCGATGCCCTGCGGGAGCGAAACATTCACCTGCTCCTGTGCCGGATTGGGGTAAAAGTGCAGCAGATTGCCTTCGCGGGTAAAGGTGAGGGTGATGACCGAGGAGTAGTGAAAAGCACCATCCACATCTACCTGGCGCAGGCGGTAGTAGATTTTCCCGGCGAAGGGATTCACATCGTCCCAGCTATATTCGCTCACTTCGCGTGTATCATTTTTTCCTTTGACGAAGGCTGTTTCTTCCCAGATGCTGGCATCTACGCTGCGCTCGACCGAGAAGCCCAGGTTTTGCGACTCGCTGGCGGTGCTCCACTCGAGGCGCACGTTGTTTCCGATCTGGTTTGCTTCGAAGCTGAGCCACTCTACCGGGAAGCTGCTGGTGGACTCGCCAAAGCGGGAGATACGACTGCAACTGCCGCAACCTGAGAGGGTAAATCCGCCACCGGCATATACATCTTCCCCTGTGAGCGCAATAGAGCTAACAGTACCGTTTACCCCCGTGTTAAGGGAATTCCAGCTATCACCGTCCCAGCGGGCGATTCCGTTTACGGTTGTGCCATTGATAACGGTGAGGGCGCCTCCTACATATACATTTCCATCATTGAGGCTAATGGCGCTGATATTGCCGTTGATGTCAGTGGCCATCTGGTTCCAGGTCTCATTGTTTACGTCCCAGCGGGCGATTTTGGCGATGTTTACATTTTGATCCATCGCATTAAAGGCCCCCCCGACAAATACATCATTTCCACGGGCTGCAATGGCATACACGGCGCTGTTGGCACCGAGACCCATTTTGTTCCACTGGCCAATGCTGTTATCCCAGAAAGCGATGCGGTTGACAGTCGAAATACCGCCGGCCTCATTAAAGTCGCCTCCTACATATACACGGTCGCCCTTGGTTTCGAGGGCAAATACGGTGCCGCCAACCCCGCTGCCGAGCTGGCTCCAGGTGTTAGTGCTGGTATTCCAGCGGGCAATGCGTCGGGTCGAACCGCCATTTACCTGTGTAAACGAACCGCCAACATACAGCAGATTGCCTTGAACGGCCAGGGCATTCACGTTGCCATTCGTGCCTATACCCAGCGCCTGCCATGCAGTGCCATCCCAGTAAGCGACGTAGTCTGCATTGGCGTTTCCTCCCGCATTGGTGAAGTCGCCACCGACATAGATATTGTTGCCGATGATGGCGATGGCGCGCACAGCGCCGTTGAGTCCGCCGCCAATGGCTGTCCAGGTAGTTCCGTTATACACAGCCAAACGGTTGACCGTATTACCGCCAGCGCTGGTAAAAGACCCCCCTGCATAGATCGAAGTGCCTGAAATTTCAATGGCAAACACAATCGGGTTGCTGGAACCAGCGACCCCTGTCGAAAGTGGAAACCAGTCGGCTGCCTGCACGCGAAGAGAGAACGGCATAAGCAGCAAAAAGAAAAGCCAGGTAGCAATTTGCGTATATGTGTGCTTCATAACCAGGGAGAAATTAGGGAATTTGTAGGGGGTAAAAAGACTCAGACTCAGAAGCGCTGCGAGACTATCTGGCAGAACTACATTCAAAGTTGTTTTTATCTTTTTTCTTACAAAAGCAGAAATGAGTCAACGGCGCTTCCTTGTGTTTGTACGGCTATAATTAACCATTGAATTGATTAAAGCACACATGGATAGTTCATTTTTCGGGAGTTCCTTACATAGGAGGCTATAAAAAACGGGCGGGAGATTTGCTTCCCGCCCGGATTGGTCAAGGGGCGAAACCCCTTGCTGTCAGAT